>DAIRSC010000220.1:918-4369 GCA_036804585.1 Chitinophagaceae bacterium | reverse complement strand
GCTTCATAAATTCTGCAAGGTTTTTCTATAAAATCCTATTTTTCTTGCAAGATATTTATAATTTTAATTGCCACAAACAATTGATCATCAATGTTTTAAAGAGTTTTTAAGGGCTGACTCTCTATGTTTCCCGGGGCTACCAACGTTGTGGGGCTAGCGCCCCAGGGGGCCGGGGGCGCCAGGTAGCATCTCTATGTTTCCCGGGCTACTTGTTGATAATCATATACTTGTTTTATTTTTTTCAATTGCACTGATCGTGGGCATCTGCGCCTTGCTGACGTTTAGGAGAAATGGGCGTAGATGCATTGATGGCAGAATATTTATGATGACGTAACAACCAAGCTCCACTTCATTCAAAAATTCTAGCCTTAAACCTCCCGCACCTAAATCTAAGTTTATCCGAATACAATACTCCCGGGAGTTTGCTTTGTTCTCTGATCTTAAAATGAAGATCAAATTCTCCTTCTGCAATTTTACTCTTTTGGTCAACTTTTGTTACGTGAACATAACTATTTTCTGATAAATCAATATCCCAAGAAGCATCAGTATAGTCATCAATCGAACGGATATATATCGCGTAATTTTTTATATGGTTATTGACATAAGCGTTTTCGTTTAAAATTTTTTGTACTCCTAGATTATATGGATTAAATTTCACACTCACTCTCTCTCTTAAATTGGCCCAATATTCTAAATCGACCCAACTGGTATCGACATAGTTAGCAATTTGCAAATAATATTCACCCGAAGGAAGTCTGCTGATTGAATTGTTGCCTACCCACTCAATCTCACCTTGGTCAGGCACAGACTTGATTGCATTAGAATGCCCATGCCATGAAAATGAGTCACGTCTAATGACATACTTGCGCAAATCAGGAGAATTAGCGTTGATTACAATCAGAGAATCTCTGTCACAAGTTTCCGTACACAAGTTGATATCCCTGCAATCATCTTGGCATCTAGGCAAGAATAATACTGCTGTGATTAAGATTAATATTTTTTTCATTGCTTAAAGAATTTAAAAAGAGGGCGTCTGTTCCCACGAACAGATGCCCCCTTAAGGTTTATAGATTATTGGATAACAACTTTTATAACCTCATTTAAACCTTCACCACTGACCCAAAATAGGTACAGGCCTGGGGATAGGTTTAGCCCCTCAATCTTAATCCTGCCTGATTCTTCCTCTCTAAAAAAGGATGTTGAAATTTCAGAACCCAGCAAGTTGAAACATTTAATTTCTTCAATATGATCAACATCAGGACCAACAATATTAATTCCACTGGTTGCAGGATTCGGGATAGCCTGGAAATGGGTGAGAAGTTGTTTGTTTCCATCCCATGAATTAGGTTCACTTCGGTCACATACTGTGTTAGGCAGGCCGCACTTGTACATCCTTGTGGAAGTAGTTGTCAAGCCATTGCTACTTGTTACAGTCACTCGGAGATAAAAAGTGCAAGTCGTAATGGTTAAGGTCACATTTGACGATGTGCCAATTATTTGACTGTTTGTAAAATTTGGGTTAGTACTAAAGCGCCATTCGTATTGATATGGCCCAACACCACAATTAACAGACGGAATTAATCCAAAAGGCTCAATGCAGCTTCCTTGAATAATCGTAGATGAAAATGTGTGTGTCTCGCCCAAACAGATTGGCCCTATAGATGTTTTTTCAATAAAGACTGAGAATTGAGGATCTGGGTTGTTATTGGCACTTTCACAGAATGCACCTCTAATCTGTTGGGCATTGTTCCGTGTGCCAACATTCCCGGTCGCTATTCCTCCAAAAAGAACATCAGGGTTTGAAAAATTGGGAATTCGTGTATTGCTACCTGCATTGTTTGCCATTATGGTATTCCTTCCATTGCTCATATTTTTCCCAAACGGGCAAGTGGTTCCGTCTGCCTCGCTGCTGTGCCGACAGCCAAATTGATGACCCACCTCATGTGCTAAAGTAAATCTGGCTGGGTCAATATTTGCTACCTGGGTTATACAAAATTTATTCGTAGAAAATGGATCCAGTGAATTCGATATCCCAAAAATTGAAAATGTGCCCTGTAGTCCAAAAACAGGTCCAGTATAATTATTGTTGGTTAATAGGACTACTACGTCAGCGCCATAGGTAGCCATCAAGTTTTGTGCAGTTACACTGTTGGTGATTGAATTTAAATCTTCCTCGATTTTAAAATCAATAAATTGATTG
Organism: Chitinophagaceae bacterium; assembly: GCA_036804585.1. Taxonomy (GTDB): domain Bacteria; phylum Bacteroidota; class Bacteroidia; order Chitinophagales; family Chitinophagaceae; genus OLB11. The sequence goes on along the minus strand of DAIRSC010000220.1, from coordinate 2,169 downwards.
GTTGACCAGGCGAACTCTGGAGTGTAGTTAATAGCAGTAATCCTTACTCTTTTATTCGGGATATCACTGTTGAAGAATGCCAAATTTATATTGTTTCCTTCGACGAAAAGAAACCAGTCTGTAAATATTCCCCAAGTTGTTGATAACCAATTGTTAGCTTCCGGTGTCCTCAGCAATAAAACATCAAGGGTAGCCGGACCGCAATCTCCTTCACAAAAGTCAACATCTCTCGGGACAACCTGCTCTGCTTCATTGCCGCAATTAGCTGAGTTTCCGTCCATTAAATTTCTTTCAGTCAAAAGCCCCATGTCTTCCCCAAAGGGAGTAAGTACAAAAAGCCTGTTCACTAGGTCAATTGTGCCTCCAATCCCTTCCGGCGTAAAGTACAAAGTTACATACCCTCCGTTGCCTGATGCGAGAATGGAAAAATGCTGAGGGTCGTCAAATACAGCATTTTGTACTTCAAAAGTTAACGGACTACCATTATTCACTCCCGGGATTGTGATATCTATGCCTCCATTCTGTCCGATTGTAGATAAGGACGAAAACTGAACAAACATTAAGTTCCCAACATGAGGGGCGGTTGAGGCATAGTTAAGCACTTTAGCTTGTGCATCATCCAATGTTGAAGGTTGAGAAATAATCGAAAAAAGTGTAGATTGTGTGAATGCCCGGGATGATCCTAATACAATCATTAGCAGAATCATAACCGCAGTGACATTTGGCTTGCTTCTAAATACTTGTTTCATAAATTTGATAAAATAAGTGAAATTGTCCTGATTGACGCATTCGGACTTGCGATGTACTTGCTTTTTTTAAGTGGTGCTGTCTATCAATTTCCCCACAGATGATCTGAAAAATCAAAACAGACGACTTTTTTAGCCAACCCAAAGCTGGTCAGCAAGTACTATTACCATTTTTAATTTCTGCAATCTAAGGTTTCACGCAACTCCCCATATATTTTCCATTGCGTAAAAATCCGCTTTTTCACTACTTTTCTGCAATACACCTGTTGCTTAAACCCAACCCATCTGCCTTCACGCAACTGCTTCACAAATAATAAGAGTAAGTATTTGTACTCATACATTTTTTCAGATCGTAAAAATAGGCCATACCCACAAAATTCCAAATATTCCACCGGAGATTTTATGTTAAACACCCATCCACTTGCTCGCTCAGGCCGCCAACACCCCCCCACCCAACACGACCGAGGTGCAGCAGGAAAGGGGCAACACGCCGGGGAGGGAAACT
>DAIRSC010000220.1:0-908 GCA_036804585.1 Chitinophagaceae bacterium | reverse complement strand
CGCGCGGGATGGGAAAATGGCAAGACCATTTCTGAGGTACGCTCGTACAGCTCTGGCATCTTTACCAAACATCACATTTTCAAGGGGTTATGGATGCTGCTGCGCTGTAAAGATGCCAGAGGTGCTCGGTGGGGTATTCCCGGCTGGCCGTTGAAACGGGCGGTTACAAGATGTTAGATGCGCTCAGGTTTTGCCGCGATACGGCAGGGGGCCTTTTCATGTCTCCCGGGCTACCGACGTTATGGGGCTAGCGCCCCGGGCGGGAAAGCAGTGCAGCATTCACTGTGTATTATTCAAGTAGGTCGCGTAACCTGGATAATTCCTCGGTTGTGATAAAATTAGTGTAGCCTTTTCTCGCCAAGCCTTTTATCAGCGTTCTGTCGCCTGTCCATAATTTTATACCCAAAAATTCAGCAAGTGTCACAAAAGCAATATCATCCATATCAATTTCCCGAACGAGATTGGCGGCTTTCACCCAATACTCAAATGGTATCAGCGCTTCATTGGTAAAAGTCAGGCAACGACGAATTTCACTCTGGTAAAAAGCGATGTTTATTTTCTTCCCACCATTGCTTGTTGGCTTCGCGTGCTAATTTGTCAACGTCTTCCTGCTTCGCTTTACTGTCTTTGGTGGCCTCTTTATAAAGCAGGTAGTTGACCAAGCGCTGTACCCCTTCGAGATCAATCGACGCCGGAAGGGTGATAACTATTTGGTTGTCAATCCGCTAAATCGTCATTTTAAAACATTTTCATGCAAATATAAGCGATTTTCAAAGCAATTCCAAGCAAGAGGTAGCGCAGGAATCCAAACGCCATGATAAAGGTAAAAAGTCCCTTTTCCGTTGCCTCCAACTTTTTTGCTGACAGGACTCATTACCCGCTCTTGCTACCCTCCACTTTCCAACCTA
>DAIRSC010000219.1:430-4380 GCA_036804585.1 Chitinophagaceae bacterium | reverse complement strand
CATGGCGACTTTTCAGAATCCACATGTTGATGATAAATTGAAGTAATCCATAAATAGCGGAGACCCCCAAATGAGGCCACTGCATTTCGTTGGATAACATTTGAAATAAATGACGACGATGGGCCTGAAAAATATTTTCTCCTAAAAACAGGCGATGCAAAATCGTCCAAACACTATCAACCCCAAATACTGCCAACATGAGTATATATTTCGGTTCAAAGGATTCCAATGAAGAAGTACCAAACTCACTGATACCGGTGCGGGGCAACCAAACTTGAAAACACAAACCAAGTATGAGAAATAAAAGAATATATCCCATCGATACACTGCCCACATCCCCCGCAAAACATCTGGCATTTTTACGAAAGTTAAAAAACAAGAAAACAATCAATGCCGCAAGCAGATAAATCATGGGTTCCCTGAAACCTGTGGATGTATCAAAAATTATCAAAGGGAGAATCACACTCAAGGCATTTAAGCCGGTTATTCCATTAATACCATCCATAAAATTGATGGCATTAATAGCACCGATACAAACAATAAACAAGGTGATTTGATACCACATAGGTAAAATGGTGAGTAATTCCATTTCGAAAAAACACATTGCAAAACCAACAGTATGGAAGACTAAACGAATTTTATTATCGACACTTTTTATATCATCGGCAAAACTGACAATAGAAATAATCAGTAACCCTATTGTCATGAAAATAAACGTCTTCTGGTTGAACATAAAAAACAGGATCCAGGCGATGGGAAAAATAATTCCACCGCCACGTATGGTGGATTTTTTATGCGATGATCTGCGATTCGGTCTATCCTTGATCCTGAAACGATCGGCTAAATAAAAATAGCCCCATTCAATCAGAAAAAGAAGGCAAACCAATCCTACAAAAAAAGCATACTCCATGATATTCATATCGATTCATTTTTATGTATTACAATTTGGGGATTCCAGCCTAGTTCACGGCTGGCCTTTTCGGATGAAAAAGTGAGGGTCAATGAAAGTTTTTTCACTTTACTGCTATTGATTGGAAATTTTGGTCCAAGCAAATCACCCAATTTGGATAATATTCCAATCAACCAATTGGGCAAACTGCGTGGTTTCTTTGTATGCAGCGATTGAACAATCCAAGTTTCTATCTCAGCCATGGTCGGATCATATTGATCGCTCAGATGATAAATCCCTGAACTTTTTGGCAAAGACATCAACCATTTGGCAATATCTTCTGCCAATACAAGCGATTTTTTTGTCAGACGATTCCCCACATTAAAATAATATCGCTTCCGGATGGCATTTACCATGGCACCTAAATTACCCGGTGCATTCGGCCCAACAATCAAGGGAAGTCGTAAAATCATTAATGGAACATCCCTTTTTGCAGCCCATTCCCGTCATTTTTTTTCGGCTGCAATTTTACTTCTGTCATAGGGCGTTTCACCTTTCAATGACTGCGTTTCGCTGATCATATGACCTTCTTCTAAACCATACACTGAAACGGAAGAAATAAAAACCAGTTGACCAGGAAGATGACCTGAGTTTTCAATTCCTCGTAAAAAATTTTCTGTTCCCTTTACATTTACCTGATCAAAAGCTTTCACCTCATCTTCATTGGATGGAACCATATGGGCTTTACCGGCAGCATGAATCACCAAATCATATTTCTGATTGATATCCGGAATAACATGGCTCAAATCAACATTGATGTCTGCATGACTTCGTGCTAAACCGCTCACCTCATGCCCGGCTTCAATAAAATGATTTTTGAGTATTTTGCCCAAAAAACCATTCACGCCTGTAATCAGTATCTTCATATGGATTGATTTACTTGAATGAGGGCTTTTAACATTTTATCGGCGAGTACGGTTTTATCAAATTGCTGACGCGCAACTATCAATGCCCTTTGCCCCATCGCACGAACTTTTTCCGGATGTGCATCCCAATCAATCAATGCATTGGCCAGCGCTTCCGGATCATTCGGTGAAATCGTTAAACCGGTTTGTGTTTCTTCTTAAAAGGTTTTCATCCAGCCATTGGTATTTTGAATTATCGGTACTCCGGCTGCCAGAGATTCAAAAAATTTATTGGGTGAGGACGTATCTAAAACCGGGGTTCCATGAAGTGGCACCAAAGAAACCAATGCATTTTGTATAAAGGCAACCAATTCATGTTTGGGTATGAGCCCCCATCGGATAAAATTATCAATCCCCCTTTCGGCGGCAGATTGTTCGAGTTGCTCACGCTGTTGTCCTTCTCCAATCAGTAATATTTTGATATCCGATCTTCCTTTTTCCTTGAGGATGGCAGCAGCTTCGAGCAGCCAGGATGAATTATTGACCTTCCCAATATTTCCAGTATAAATAGCATATTTGTCGGGCACCAAACCTTTGTCAACCGGAAAAGATGCAGGCGTTGAAAACATGTCAATATTGGCAGCATTGGTTACATCAATCACAAAAGGATGATGATGTTTTTGCACAATATAATTGCGCATCCCCGAGGATAAGGCCACCACGAGTGAAGCGGCTTTGTAGCATTTTTTTTCAAACCAATAGGCCAGCCTCTGTATTCTTTTATTCCGAATAATACCCAATTCAATGGCACCTTCGGGCCAAAGATCACGGACTTCAAAAACCAATTTTCGTCCACGCAAATACCTGGCAGCCAAACCCGGCAAACCAACTGTAATCGGTCCGCTGCTGGCAATCACAATATCTGCAGGAAGTCGGATGGCATAGTAGCATGACATCAACGCATATTGTAAAAAAGATCCGATTCGTTTAAGAATCGGTTGTTTATTATCGATTTGTACATTGATAATCTTCACCTGAATTCCTTCGAACCATTGAGTTTCTAAAAATCGTACAGCTTTTAAGTCTGACTTTGAATATATACTCGTCACTACCGTAACCTCATGCCCTTCTTTGACCCATTGAGATGCAAATTCATACACTCGTGTTCCCCATGAACCATTGGGCGTAGAAAAATATTGATAAAAATAAACGATCTTCATCGTCAGGCATTAAGCAGCGCTCAATTCAGATAAAACGGTGATGATTCTTTGAGCCGATTTTCCATCCCACTTGTCAGGAATTTCGCCTTTTTTCCAAACGCCATCCATGAGTTTTTTCATTGCAGGCGCAATCGCTCTCGGGTCTGTGCCCAAGAGTTCGTTTGTTCCTATGACACATGTTTCTGGTCGTTCGGTTGAATTCCTAAGAGTCATACAAGGAATACCCATGACTGTTGTTTCTTCAGTAATTCCTCCCGAATCTGTAATTACTGCTCTGGCGTGTTGAACCAAATAATTAAATTCAAGATAACCCATAGGGTCAGTCAACAATAGTTCAGGAAATGAAATACCAAACTGCTCCATATTTTTTCGCGTGCGTGGATGCACCGGAAATACTACGGGCATTCCATTGCTATTGTCCAAAATTTCCCGCAATAAATATTTTAACTGATTGGGATCATCCACATTGGCCGGGCGATGGATGGTGATGACAAAATATTGTTTCGCCTGCAGTTGCCAGCTATCAAAAAATACCGGTTTCCTGAATGATGCCTGATGCTTTAACAAGGTATCAATCATGGTATTGCCGACGAAATAAATTTTAGATGGATGGATTCCTTCTCGCTGCAGATTTTCGCCGGCTTCAGGTGTGGTGGTAAAAAAGTAATCCGAAATGCTATCGGTTAAAAGGCGATTGATTTCTTCGGGCATACTACGATCATTCGAACGAATGCCTCCTTCAACATGCGCAACACGAATATTTAATTTTTTTGCAACGATAGAACAAGCCATGGTAGACGTAACATCTCCCACAACCAATACCAAATCTGCAGGATTTGCCACGAGCTCTTGTTCGAACTTGAGCATGATGTATGCTGTCTGCTCAGCCTGAGTTCCTCCTCCACATTCCAGATTCACATCGGGGAAAGGAATATT
>DAIRSC010000219.1:0-420 GCA_036804585.1 Chitinophagaceae bacterium | reverse complement strand
ATAAAGTATCTCTCATTTTCTCATCGTAGTGCTGACCTGTGTGTACCAATCTGTATTCAAGCGCTAAACCCTTCTCCTGACTTTGTTTGATCGCCTCAATGATTGGTGCGATTTTCATAAAGTTCGGACGAGCACCGGCGATTAATGTTATCTTCATTTTATTTCATAAACTGCTGATTTTCAATATGCTTAAAACGCATCAGATTCAAATTCTGATTTAATGATGTTTTACTGAAATAAATGAGTTATAAAACGACTCACTTCATTTTATCGACCTGTAACAAGCATCAGAATTCTGTTATGATAACTCCGAAAAAAACTGTTTTAGTTTTCCGTCTTTTGTTCGTTCAATATGGGTCTTATTTTCGTAAGTTGCCTCTAAACCCGGTTCTAGATACTGATCCATGGCTTCTTTAATTT
>DAIRSC010000218.1:0-4468 GCA_036804585.1 Chitinophagaceae bacterium | reverse complement strand
TCACTGCTCACATGCATCTTCAAATTCCGCGTCATCGTCCAAGGGCTGTACCACAAGTACTACCCCTCGAACGCTTCCTTGAATTTGAAGCGCCTATGAGATAATCAGCAGACCCACCCTATTTAGTTTTAGATACATGCAACAAACAACCATCACCGTAACTCAAAAAACGATATTCATTTTGTAACGCATGCGTATATATTTTTTTCCATTGTAATCCGGTTATGGAAGCAACTAACAAAAGTAAAGTGGAAGCAGGTTGATGAAAGTTGGTGAATATTCCTTGAATCATTCTGCATAGGTAAACGGGTGTGATGATTATTGCCGTCTGGCATACAAGCTGTTCTTGATTTGCGCTTTTCATTTTATCTATTAAGGCCTGTAAAACTTCAATCACCGTATAGTTTTGTGAAAGTTCATACGCTTCCCATTGTTGAACCGGCAATTCAGTAATCAAAATATTAGGATTCAAAACACATTTAACACCCATCCAATAAATACTTTCAAGGGTTCGTAAACTGGTTGTTCCAACACAATAGACTGGTCTGCCTTCAATGACACTTTTAAGTAAGGCTTCGATAAAATCCAATTGTACTTCCATCCATTCAGCATGCATAGAATGTTCACCAATGGTTTCACTTTTTACAGGTTTGAAAGTGCCCGCGCCAACATGTAAGGTGAGATAATGAATGTCACATCCTTTTTGTTGAATATCAGATAATAACTTATCCGTAAAATGTAAAGATGCCGTAGGGGCTGCGACGGACCCATCTTGAGAAGCAAATACACTTTGATAGCGGGTTTCATCTTGCTTATTTGTTGTCCGTTTCAAATAAGGAGGAATGGGCATTTCGCCAATTAATTTCAAAATTTCAGCAAAACTTAAATGTGCAGGTTCCCATTTAAAAACAACATGTGTTATATCATCTTTACTATCCATGATACGTGCTGTTATTTTACAATCAGTTGTTTCAGAAGTCAGATAGGGCTCTTTCCATTTGGCCTTTCTTCCTACTAAACATTTCCATTCAACCTGCCTGCATTGCATCATACCTTCATGCGGCGTTTGATGTCCGATTGGTTCAAGACAAAAAATTTCGATGCGGGCACCATATTGATTCTTGAAAATTAAACGAACCGGGACAACCCGGGTATTATTCAGAATCAGCAAGGCATTTTTCGGTAAAATTTGGCTGACTTCCTGATAGGTTCTGTCATCAATGGCATCATTTTCCCATACCAATAACTTACTTTCCGATCGTTCTTCAAGCGGATGTTGTGCAATCCGATGTTCGGGTAATTCGTAATGAAAGTCGGCAATTTCGATTTTTCTCGGATCCATATTTAGCCTGCAAATTAGTCCTAATCTTTTAATTTTAACCCCAAGTCCAGTTACTTATTGTGCCTCTGCACACTATGCTATTTTCCAATCGAAAGGAAGCAAATTTATTTTAGTTTAAAAGCTTTTACAACGCTCTGATTTTTTTCAACTTCCGTCCAAACCATATACGTAACATCGTCATGTGTGCTCACTTGTATATAATCGCCAAAGAACAATGATTCTCCGGGGACTTCAAATGGTTTGCGGCTGATGATGTGATGTTCGAATTTTTGAGCACCCGGGTTAAGACTGGATAAAATAACCTGAACCTGATTATTTTTGATTTCATAATAAAGGACCCGATACGTGCGACTTTTTTTGTCCCAATCAGCATGAGGCATGGTATGATCTGCAGTTTCATTCAAACCAGATACCCGGGTTGTCTTCCAGTTTTTTCCAAGATCATGACTTTCATACAGCATAATTTGTTTTCTTCCATTTATATCGTGCGCAGTAACAACCCGAATACCAAAATCAGGTGAAACATGAACAAATGGCAATCCATTACATCTCATAAAACCAGGGACCTCTAATTTCCAACCATCCGCGATAGAAGCTATGACCTGATCCGTCCCCCATGTTTTTCCACCATCAGTACTTTTGTCGAAGTACAGACGGCCATAACCCGCCCAAACCATGAATAATGTACCATCCGGCATATTTCCTAAAGTGGCTCCTTCAAGGGTTGAATCGCCATCTCGGCAATCTCCTCCTAGATCGTTTACTCGGACCGGTGTACTAAAATGTAGCCCGGCATCTGTACTCTTTGAAAATAAAATTTGGCTGGAATCTCCTGGCACAGAACTATTGTACTTGTCAAATTGTGTCCAGGAAATATAAATGGATCCTTTGTATGGGCTATTTATTTCTTCATCAATGTGAATCCAGGGTTTATCATGCATTTTTCCATTCAGTCCAATTGCTGCTCCATCATTCCAGCTAATACCGTGGTCTGTACTTTTTTGAACCACAATACAATCAAACCATTCCGGCCAATTTTTCTCCGGGTTGCGCGACAAATGCACGAAGAAACATTCGCCATTTAATCCATATTTTAAGACCGGATCACCATAAATACCAAAAGAAGATTGTACTTTTTGATGTCGGAAATTTCTACCGCCATTTTTTGAGCAAAATAAATGGTTAGTATTCGTAGCAATCAATATTTGTAGTTGATTTAAAGGATTAAAAGCAATACTGGGTTCATTACAGTGCCAACTTCTTTTTCCAATTCGTTTTATTCGACTGGTCTTTTGTGATGATGCAGGAAATATACTCAATAACGAACAAGCGAGAATAAAAATAAAAAGAATGAATTTACTGACTTTCTTATTATCACTCAAAATTAATAAAGCTTGAAAAAAATTACTCAACAAAAACATCACTTATTAGAACTTGTTATTAAAATTTAAAATTCGGTGTAATCATGTATTAGTGATCTTCATCTTTATTTAAGCCAACAATATGATGAAATACATCATGTAAGTCATTCAAAGCCTTGGTCAAAACGGCCTCCGGTTGTCCATTTTTACCATTTGGTCTAGCTTTTTACTGTCCTTGCGCAGCTGCTTGATTGTTTCGATGATTTCCGATCGATTAAATACAGGAGGTATAGGATTTTTTTGTAGGGCTTTTGCGTTTTTAGCCAATTCATGATTCCTTTGTTTTAAGGGTTCCAAGTTTCCTTCTTCACTTGGATGAAATGTTTGACTCATCACTTTATGAAATGCTAACATTGCCGGCCAGTCATCAAATTTTCTTTTGGGTACATTTTTTTCATATTGTGAATTCACTTCATTCCGATTGATCACATTCCAGATTGCCGACAAGTAATCACCTCTTTTATTTTGATATTTTAAATAGTAAGCATGTTCCCAAACATCAATCCCCAGATTTGGGAGTCCTTTTTCTTCAACAACATCCATTAAAGGATTATCCTGATTTGGTGTAATCGATATGATCAGCTGATTATTTTTTCCAATGCTTAACCAGATCCATCCGGAACAAAATCGTATAAGAGCTGTTTCATTCATTCGTATTTTTAAACTATCTATCCCACCAAATTGTTTATCCAGAGCCCGTTTGAATCCCTCGGATAATTGTGTTTTGCCTGTAGGTGTAAGAATGCGCCAAAAAAAACTATGATTATAATATCCACTCGTATTGTTACGAACAGCTTCTTTGTACTTAGAAATTTGCTTGAGTAAATTTTCCAAGCTGACTGAATCGGTTTCGCTATTTTGTTGGGCTTTATTTAAATTGGTCACATAGGCCTGATGATGTTTACCATGATGACTTTGCATGGTTTCAGCATCGATATAAGGCTCTAAAGCATTGAATGCATAAGGTAGAGGAGGAAGTGAGTATGGATTTTGCCCAAATGATAGATGAAAAGAAAATAAATTAAATGTCAGCGCAAATAAGAGTTGTTTTGATTTTTTCATCATGTTTGATTTTTTCTTAACCGGCATTCAGAGGGGGCCAAATGAAATGTGAGATTCTAGATCAAGTGGGATTTATCATCTGTTCACAAACTTGTACCGGATTCTTTCTTTAATTCCTCAGATAAAGATACTTTATTTCAACGCGATGTTTGGTCCAAGTCGGTTGAATCTATTAATTTTTGAATCAGGGCTGGAGGAATTGGAATCTTGCAACGATGCTCATAATCAAAGCAAACCATACAAGTTCTTGCAAAAGCGATATCTATGCTTTTCTCCTTCCGCACTGTTGTCAATTTGTAATAAAAATTAAAAGCAAATGTTTCTATTTCATCTGCGTATAAGGAAGCTTGCAATACATCACCATAAAATGCTTCACCCCGATATTGTATCGCACTATCTGCCATGATAAGACCAGCCCCTGCCGCATTCATTTCGGTATAATTAAATTGTTTTAGCCATTGTAAACGACATTCGTGCAGAATCGATAAAATAGAATCATTACCGACATGACCACCATAATTGATATCAGAAATACGAACAGGTATTTCCGTACTAAATCCGAAGGTTTTTAGAAATTGGATTCGGGTTCGGTTCATTGTTCTGCACTATTTTTTTTCTCTAAAAAAGCAGCAAATTCTTCAAA
>DAIRSC010000217.1:0-4498 GCA_036804585.1 Chitinophagaceae bacterium | reverse complement strand
CCCCCCCCCCCCCCCCCCCCCCCCCCCCCCCCCCCTCCCTCCCCCCCCCCCCCCCCCACCCCCCCCCCCCCCCCCCCCCCTTACAATCATCCAATCAATTTCCGAATTTAAGTCCGGGACAATACACGATTACTGCTACAGATCTCAATAGTTGCAGCATATCTACAGTAGTTGTGGCACAAGCGCCGGTTGTCTTAAATTGGACAAATGCTATGAGTACCCCTGTTTCATGTTCCGGATCTTCGGATGGTGATATTAGCGTTTTAATCAGCAATAATAATGGGGGTTTACAATATGTACTCAATGCCGGATTACAACAAAATTCGAGTGGGAACTTTAACGGATTGCAAGCCGGATTGTATACAGTAGTAGCAACTGATGCACTCAATTGCAGCCTTTCTACAACATTACAAGTGGGAAGTCCTTTGCCGGTTCAAGTCAACAGTTTTACAAAAGCAGATCCATCTTGTTTTGGCGACAACAATGGCTCCGCCCAAATCATAGCAACAGGTGGAACCGGATCATTCTTGTATCAAATTCAACCGGTAAATATGACAACCAGTTCGGGCATCTTTAATGCCTTGGGTGCGAATAATTATACTATTACGGCCACCGATATCAATGGTTGTTCTGTGAGTACATTGTTTAGTTTAATGCAACCCCAACAATTACTGATTAGTGCTGTGGTTACAAAAGAAACCGGTTGTGTGCCCAATAATTCCGGGTCTATCAGTGTATACGCTTCCGGTGGTTCAGGTGCGCTAACCTATAGTATTGGATCGACATTTGGGCTATCTGCTTCATTTAGCAATTTGATTGCTGCGCCTTATGTAGTGGTAGTAAAAGATGCAAACGGTTGTACAGTGAGTTCTTCGGCTGTAGTCAACCAAACGCCATCACCCACCTTCTCCTTCGTGAATCATGAAGATTTATTGTGTCATTCAGACAATTCAGGAAGCTTACAAGCATATGCGACCGGCCCTGCTCAAATCATCAACTATAATCTTCAGCCCGGAAACCGCGATACTTTAACGCCTTCATTTGTCAACCTGCCTGCCGCAAATTATGTGGTGACTGTAACTGATGTGAATGGTTGTACCTCCACAACCAACATCAATGTATTGAATCCGGAAGCCTTAAGTTTTAGTCAGTTTGATGTAATCCATCCAAATTGCGCCGATGCTCAAAGTGGTCAGATTTTGTCGGAGGTTGTGGGTGGCACCGGAAATATCGAATACACTTTATGGCCCGGAAGTCAAACCAATAGTTTCGGTGATTATACCTTATTAATTCCTAAATTGTACACCATTGTTGCAAAGGATGCCAATGGATGTAGTATCAGTCGTCTGGAAACTTTGGTTCAGGAAAATTGCTGCGATAAAATTTTTGTGCCGAATGCTTTTTCGCCAAATAACGATGCTTTGAATGATGAGTTCCGAATGGTGAATGCCTATGGTATAGATCTCAAAAAATTTGTGGTGATGAATCGGTGGGGAAATGTGGTTTTTGAATCAACGAATTCACAAATTGGTTGGAATGGACGACATGATGGTGAATTATGCGAAGTTGGTAATTACTATTATCTGATTCAGTACGTTTGTCCGGAAACCAAAAAAGAATATCTCCTCAAAGGTGATTTGATGCTGATGAGATAGGGGCTACAAGGTAAACTTCGTCGGATTTGTTTACCTTTACGTCCTTATGAAAAGAGTTTATAACAATATAGTTGAAGCCATCGGTAATACCCCTTTGGTGAAGTTAAACAGCGTCACCAAGGATTTTCCTTGCCCGGTATATGCCAAAGTGGAATATTTTAATCCCGGAAATAGCATCAAAGATCGCATTGCCTTAAAGTTGATTGAGGATGCTGAAAAGAGTGGAAAATTGAAACCCGGAGGAACGATTGTAGAATGTACAAGTGGAAATACCGGCATGGGACTCGCTCTTGTCGCCTTGACCAGGGGATACAAATGTGTATTTACCATGGCTGATAAAATGAGTAAGGAAAAGGTGGATATCCTTCGTGCGATGGGCGCTGAAGTGCATGTTTGTCCGACAGATGTGGCACCCGAAGACCCTCGTTCCTATTATTCCGTTGCCGCTCGAATTGCAAAGGAAAGAGATGGGTGGAATCCTGATCAATACAATAATTTATCCAATCGTGAAGCGCATTATGCTTCAACCGGTCCTGAAATTTGGGATCAAACCGATGGTAAAATTACCCATTATGTGGCTTCCACAGGTACGGGTGGTACACTCATCGGAACCGGAAAATACCTGAAAGATCAAAACCCGAATGTACAGGTGATTGGAGTTGATCCGGATGGTTCAATATTAAAACATTGGTTTGAAACGGGTGAAGTAAAACCTGAATTGGCTCGAGTATATGCGGTTGAAGGGATGGGTGAAGATTTTATTCCGGATAATTATGATCGCGAAGTCATTAATCACCTCGAAATGATTGAAGACAAGGAATCATTGCTCATGTGCCGACGATTGGCCAAAGAAGAGGGGCTCCTTTGCGGTTCTTCCGCAGGTGCCGCTGTTCAGGCTGTGGTACAAATGAAAGATCGTTTTAAGGAAGGAGATATGGTGGTTGTAATACTTCATGATCATGGTAGTCGTTATATGGGCAAAATATACAATGATGAATGGATGAGAGAGAAAGGATTTCTATAATTCAAGCAGATCATTCTTCATCTTCACGACTCATTCTTATCATAAAATGAAAAAAATACTATCCTTTTTTTTGTTGGTCACTTTGGCGATTTCCGGTTTCGCCCAGGTGAAGATCAATGAAATTATTTTGGAAAAAACGCCGTGTTTTGGAAAATGTGCGACTTATAAAATTCGCCTTTTTCGGGATGGAAGGGTTTACTATTCCGGAATTAAAAATACCGTTCGTTTGGGTGTTTACTCTTCTAGAATATCTCCTAAAAACTTGTCCACGATATTTCGTAAAATTGATCAGATAGAATGGGCTGATATGCAGGACAGATATAAAACCAAAGCTCGTGATCTTTCTCATTTGAATTTGACTGTTTATGGCAAGGATCTATTGTATAAAAAAATATTGGAGGCTGAAAACGGACCGCTTGAATTACAAAATATTGGTAAACAAATGGATGCTGCAATCAAGAATCTGAAATGGAAAAAAATCAAATTTGAAATCCCACCCACAGCAGTCGTCTATGATCCTCAAGGTAGTGAATTATTAGACGCTTCAGAAATCAGAGGTGCTCCAGGCGATAGTGTAACGCTGTATTCGGTTACATCTCCAGCAGAAAATCAGGAAGAAATAGTCAATTTTCCCGAAGTGATGCCTGAATTTCCCGGAGGTACTGATGCCCTGATGAGTTTTTAATCGAAAAAAAAACGATATCCTGAAGACGCCCGTGAAATGGGCATTCAAGGCAAGGTGATCTGCCAGTTTGTGGTTGAACCAAATGGTGAAGTGACCAATATTTCCATTCTGCGAGGCGTGCATCTTTCTTGTGATCAGGAAGCCATTCGGGTATTGAAAAAAATGCCGCTATGGAAACCGGGTATGCAAAAAGGTCGATCCATACGGGTTTCATATACACTCCCAATTAGTTTTCGATTAAACTAAACAAAAAAAGCAGAATTAGACCTGTTTTTCAAAGTCAACTTGATTTCATTCTTCTTTCCAAACCTTATCTTAGCGCTTCGGTGAAAAAGACCGTTTCGCCACCACTAATGATATGGATATGACAAAAAATAAATTCTTCCTGTTCTTATTGCTTTTCTTGATTCATGTGTCGCAGGTATTTGCTCAAACAGATAATGCCTATCGCAATGCCCTGAATCCTCACTATTGGAAAAACCGAAAACCACATGCCGGTTACTGGCAGCAAGATGTCGCTTATAAGATTGATGCAAGTATCAATGAACGAAGCAATGTGATAGAGGCAACCGAAGAATTGACCTATTGGAATAATTCACCGCATTCTCTGGATGTTGTTTATTTTCATCTTTATCAAAACGCCTTTACGAAAGGTTCTTATCTCGAAGAGTTACATCGGGTCAATGACGATAAAATTCGTCGCATGGGCAAGTATCAGCAACAAGGACTGGGAACCCTCGTGGAGCAATTAAAAGCAGATGGGATTATTTGCAAAACGTCATTGGATAATACGATTCTAAAGGTGTATCTCCCCAAAACACTCCAACCCGGTTCATCGGTGAAGTTTACGATGAACGTTGCAACCTTCTTTGATTCTGGAGATTTTCGCCGAAGAATGTCTGTGTATAATTCCTGGGGATTCAGGCATTTTAACGGCGTGCATTGGTATCCGCGTATTGCCGTATTTGATGCTAAAAAAGGCTGGGATACCGATCAACATTTAAATAAAGAATTGTACGGTGATTATGGTTTCTTTGATATTAAACTCACTTTTGCTTCTAATTATATTGTTGAAGCAACAGGGGCCATTCTAAATGAAGAAGAGGTACTTCCGGCTGAATTACGCGCGAAATT
>DAIRSC010000216.1:0-4532 GCA_036804585.1 Chitinophagaceae bacterium | reverse complement strand
ATCGTTAAAAATTCAAAGTAACGCAGAAATTTGAAGCCAAATGACTTAGCGAATTAGTTTTGATCGTTTTGCAGCGGTCTCATACAAGTCCGGAGTGAATTAGTTTTAACCAAGGAAGACTAATTTTACAAAATGTTACAGCCATACTACCAGAGCAAACTTCTTGAAGCCGGTTGCGACGAAGCCGGTCGGGGTTGTCTTTCCGGGCCTGTTTGTGCAGCGGCTGTTATTTTACCAAAAAAATTTTACCACCCCTTACTCAACGATTCCAAAACATTGAAAGAATCGGTGAGGGAGGAATTAAGAGGCGTGATTTTAAAAGAAGCGCTTGCTTATGGCATTGCCATGGTTGATCATGAAGAAATTGATCGGATCAATATCCTCAAGGCCTCCATCAAAGCGATGCACTTGGCCATTGAAGCATTGGCGTTGAAGCCCAAATACCTGATTATTGATGGTAACCGATTCACCCCCTATCCGAAAATACCTCATACCTGCATCATCAAAGGAGATAGTCTTTACGCATCCATTGCTGCAGCAAGCGTTTTGGCTAAAACCACCCGCGATCAGTACATGATGGAACTTCATCATCAATTCCCACAATACGGATGGAATAACAATAAAGGGTACGGAACATTGAGCCATCGAAAAGGAATCATTGAATTTGGCCCATCTCCATTTCACCGAAAATCGTTCAAACTTTTGAATAACGCCTCTTTATCGCTTTTTGAAAACCTTTAAGACAGCTTAACTTTTATACTCTTATTTTCGTCTTCCATAAAAATATAATTATGTTGAAAACTACTATTTGTTTCCTCCTTGGCATGTGTACCCTCCTGGCTGCGCAAGCTCAGCAGGAAAGTTCCGTGAAAGAACGTATGATCGAACATCTGAAAAAAGAAAAATTTCGGACTCCTGTACCGGTCGAAGATGCCATTGCCTCCTTTGAAGCCCGCTATTTTGATAAAAAAACCCGCTCCAGTCAGGAACTGAAAGTCAGCAACAGCAGTAGTCCCGCAGTGGAGGAAGGTGAAGCGCATATCGCCATGGATCCCAATAACAACAATCGAATGGTTTTAAGTTATATGGATAATTCCACAACAGGCTTGAGCTTTCCGGTATACTATAGCAACAACGGTGGCCAAAACTGGAACCTCAGCAACTTTAATGCCCTCACTTATTTGTTGCAAGATTTTGGTGCTGGAACGTTAGTAGCCGGAGGCGGCGATCCGATTTTTGCGTACGACAAAAATGGCAAGCTCTGGTTTTCCTGGATTTATCTGGCTTTTTCTCAAGCCATTCCTGACACAGCTTATGCTTGTATGTATTTAGCGAGCTCTACCGATAATGGGACTACATGGAATGTTGCTTCCGGCTCAGACCGCTATATTGGCCGATGCGCATTAAATGTACTAACCTTCGAACCATATCCAAATTCCGAAGGTTTTTATGATCGTCAATGGTTTGCCATGGACTATTCTAATGGCTCAAATGCCAATAGCCTGTATTGTTCTTTTATCTATTTCCCTTCATCTTTAGAACCCGCTTCATTGGTTGGCACCACGATTAAGAAGAAAGCCGGCGCCTCCAACGGATTTGCTCCGGCACGGTTTCAGGTCGTGAGTGGTGAAACACAATTTGGCAATTTGGTAGTTGACAAAAATGGAAACCTACACGTAACTTACTCCGATTTAAATTCAAACACCATTTACCATAAAGTTTCTACGGATGGCGGCATCACGTATTCATCGGCCCATCAAATCTATAATGGCACCAATCTTTTCGGCGCACAGGGAAATGGTTACATCCATGACCGTGAAAACGGAACACCCAATTTATCAATTGATGGTGATGATATTCTTCATTTGGTTTGGAGTGATTTTCCGGTAAGTGCCGGCCCTGACTTCAATTCTTACTATGCTCGTTCCACCGATGGGGGGAATACTTGGAGCACTCCTTTATTGCTCACCCATAACGGCAATAAGTTTTTAATGCCCGTTGTCTCTTGTCATGGTAAAAAAGTCACTATCGGATCATATGTGATTGATGCGAATAAAGTTTCTGATTATTACTTTATGACATCCACCAACAATGGCGCAAATTTCGGAGCACCTCAAAAAATCTCGACCCAAACCACCAATTTTGGAGCGATAAGCAACACCGGAAAATGGTTTGGTGATTATTTTAATTCCGTACGTAATGACTCGAAAATTTACAATATCTGGTCTGATGGCCGTGGCAGCTCAGGGCCTAAAATGTATGTGAGTGTTACCAACGAATGGCCGAATGCCATCACCGAAATTTCTCCCCTGAATGCCGGTATAGAATTAACTGCAGTTTATCCTGTACCTGCTAATCGCACCTTAACTTTATCATTTAAGAGTATTCAGGCAGAAGAGTTAGACATTCAATTGATCAACCTCGATGGCAAACTGATAATGAACCAAAAAATCAGTATCGAAAAAGGAGCATCTAAATCTGATTTAAACTTACCTGATTTGGCTAAAGGAAATTATATGCTGGAAATCCAAACAAAGGAAGGTATCCGTTTCTCCAGGTTAATCACTAAATAATCGAAGAATCCTCAGATTATTATTCATCGTCCGGGTTGTTTGTTCATCCATTGTACACTCAAGCCGGATTTTTTTTACCCATATTGAGACCATTGCAAAAGTCTTTTGGCAAAAATGTTCAAGGCTTTTTGAATTTTTAAGTAGGGCTTGCTGCTTATCTCATAGGCGCTTCAAATTCAAAGAAACGTTCGAGGGGTACTACTACGTTACGTCCATTGGATGATGACGCCAAAGTTGAAGATGCATGTGAGAAGTGAAAATCAGAAAATGAACTGCAAGCTTATTGAGGAAATATAAGAAATTACCATGCATTTAAATAAATTGAATTCACACCAAAATACGATGATATCAGATACTTTCACCTTAAACAGCAGCCCCTGAATATGTCAAAAAATAGGCTGAATATTTTATTATGAGGCCCAACCCAATAAAAGCCATCCTAAAACAATGAGTGGTGCCGGAATTTTGGAATACATCAGTAAACTAAAAGTGATGGCTATAACAATCAGATTCGACCATTCAAAAGGAAGGGAGTGAAATAAAAGTGCGCCTGAAGCCCACATGATTCCAATAATCACAGCATGAATGCCTTCCAGGGCACGAAAAATAACCGTGTATTGTTTGAGATTTTGATAAATGGGAAAAAAGAAAAAAAGCAATAATACACTCGGCAAAAAAACTCCGGCTGTCGCAATCAATGAACCCGCCAATAAGCCATACCAACCATAGGAACTCAGGCTTAAAGCACCCACATACGTGCAAATCGAAAAAACAGGTCCGGGCAAAGCATTCACCATACCCGCACCCGTCAAAAATTCAGAAGGAGTGAGATGATCTTTCAAATGAAGTATTTCAGGCCTTACCACAAACTGCTCGTACATCATTGGTATGAGGGCATGACCACCACCGAATACGATGCTTCCGAATCGGTAAAAATTTTCAAACAAATTATAACCCCGTGCGAATGGCCAATGATTGATGCGGGCTAACTCCGAAAGCACCCCGGCAATAACAAATACAGTAATAAACCACCAGATATTTGACCACTTAACTGGTTTTGACTTCATATAAACATCCGGAATTCGTTTGTCGCTAAAATTAGAAACAATCCCCCCGGCCATTATCAAAGCTGGAAAAACCCAAGGTGAACGAATGATGATATTAGCCAAGAAGGCAACACCCATCATCATCCAGGTGGCTTTATGTTTGATGCTGATGCGCATGGCTTTGTAAGCAGCATACATCAAAAATCCGACCGCCATGGGTTGGATGAATTTGAACAAATTTGTTTGGATGGCTTTGATATCAAAATAATATACCAAGAACGCAAGGCCTCCCATCATCGCTGCCGCAGGTAATACCCAAATCAATAGGGTCATAAGCGCCAATATCACTCCACCCCTCTTATAACCAATGAGGGTAATGGTTTGCGTAGATGACGGCCCGGGCAGCATTTGACAAAAGGACATAAAATCCATCAGTTCGACTTCCGTCACATCTTTACGTTTCTCTGCAAATGTTTTTAACATCATTCCCATATGGCCTTGAGGGCCGCCAAAAGCCGTCAGTGAATAACGGAGCACCGCTTTCAGAAATGGAATATGTCTGTAAATATTCAAGAGGGTATAAAGATAAGTAAGGAAGTACGATTTTACTGCTTGTGGGGTATATGCGATTTTCATTCGCTGTTTAAAAAAATAAAAAAGGCTAAATAATCAGGTGCATTTTTTGAATAAATCTTTCTTATAAGAATGAATGTGAAATTAAATCGACATCTTACTACCGCTTCAACTTCAAAATTTGCTTGAAAATGATATTACATTTGTCGCATGCCGCATACGAAAAATAGCTCACTGCGCCCCTACAATACTTTTGGCATGGACGTGCAAGCCCGAAAAGTGATTCGTATTGCATCAACAGAAGATTTAAAATCGGTCCTTCAAACACATCGGCCTCATG
>DAIRSC010000215.1:0-4537 GCA_036804585.1 Chitinophagaceae bacterium | reverse complement strand
TTTAATTTACTGGTTCGTAGTATCATCGTTAAAGTGGTTCTGATGAGCGGCGCCCCCTCGTCTTTTACTCGGAATGTTGTTGGCGTGCACCACCTGGAGAATATGGTGAAACAGGGTAAAGGTGGTTTATTGGTCAGTGCTCATTTGGGCAATTGGGAAGCTGCAGGGCATTTACTTAGACGCTTGAATCCCAGAATTCATATCGTCATGTATGATGGCGAGCATGAAAAAATCAAGGCCTACTTGGATAAGGTTCGGGAAAGAAGTTTTAATGTCATTGTTATTAAAAATGATATTTCACACATTTATGAAATCAACGAGGCATTCAAACGAAATGAATTTGTGTGTATTCATGCAGATCGATTTGTGAAGGGAAACCGCACGATTGAAGCTACACTCTTGGGTAAAACAGCAGAATTTCCGATTGGCCCCTTTGTTTTAGCCACCACTTTTTCGATTCCGGTCAGTTTTGTCTTTGCCATGAAAGAAGGCATCAAACACTTCCATTTTTTTGCATCTCCGGGTAAAATTTATCCAAAAGGAAAAGAAGGCATTCATTCTATGTTAGAAGATTATCTGCGGAAAATAGAAAGCATGATTCGCGCATATCCATTGCAATGGCATAATTATTTTCCTTTTTGGAAAGAGGAAAAAGAATGATGACCAGTTGTTGACCATAATGTACCCACCCCTTTTGGAAAAAATAATCGATTTTAAGGGACAGATAATTCCTTTAGTCCTTTAGGACAATTTCACTAAGAAACAACCACGGATCCTGACCCGACCCAGGTTTCCCATCCGGAATTGACTTCATCGAACGAAAGCTAATTCGAATAAACCGAAAAGATTCATCGGGTATTTCCCATTCAAATAATTGATTATGAACATATTTAGCGTCCAAAGTGCTTTTATCGACTTTGGCCAATCTTTCAAATTGGATCCCATCATTGCTCCATTCCAGGTTTATTTCTTCCGGAAGATAAATCCAGCTTTCTTCTTGTTTGAGTAATGAGATTCCTATTTTTTTGGCCTGCGGTGTTTTGGGCCATTCCATTTGAATCATCGGATTTTGACCCGACCAGCCTAGCCATTCGCTGCCAACCATGGGTGTTGGGCCTACCCTTGCATTAATGAGCTTGGCGATTCCTCCCAGATTATAATGATTATTGGGGGGAATGTTACTTGAAATTTTTGCTAAACAAGCTGGATTAAATTCGAAAGCCTCAGATAATTGGGGGCCTTTTTCTTGTAAATTTTGATAAAACTTTGCTTTAATTAAAATACTATTACTTATTACTAATGAATCTTTTATATTATATTTTTTTGATTTAATATCTACATCCTTTCCGTCCACAGTATACCGTATTTCCCCGTCCGAAAATGGTGGAAATAAATACATGACTAAATAGTCGGGGCGTTTATACACTTTTGACTCCACAGAAAAAACGGCTTTAGAATATTGACAATTAAGTTTTTCAAGTAGGGTAAAATGATTCAATAAACGATTTTTGAACTGTTCATAGCTCGGTTTTTGTTTACCACACCAAAGCACCTCGGCCAAAGCACACAATCTGGGCAAAACCATGTATTCAAGATGCTCCGGACTCCCCATGTATTCAGTCCAGACATTCCCTTGCGCCCCCATGACAAATTTTGCCTCCCGAGCATTTAAGGAGTCAGGCACAGGGTATTATGTATAAACTTTTTCCAGGGTGGTAAAACCGCCAATGGCCAAGGGTTCCGTCTGTCGGTTTCCCTGATAATGATCAAAATAACAATGGCTGCCCGGCGACATCACAACTGGATGTCCGGCACGAGCTGCTGCAATACCTCCTTCTTCGCCTCTCCAACTCATGACGGCAGCATTGGGAGCCAGGCCGCCTTCCAAAATTTCGTCCCAACCAATACAATTCCTGCCTTTACTCGTCAAATACCGGTCGATTTGGCGAATAAAATAACTTTGAAGCTCATGTTCATCCTTTAAACCATGTTTTTGCATATTAGATTGGCAATTGGCACAAAGTTTCCAGCGAGATTTGGGCACTTCATCGCCGCCAATATGTATAAATTTGGAAGGGAATAAACCCAGCACCTCGTCCAAAATATCTTTTAAAAACCGAATGGTACTGTCTTTGGTGCAAAATACGTCCTCACTGACCCCCCACTTGGTCATCACATCCACGGATGAGCGAAAACAACTATAGGCCGGGTAAGCGGACAATGCGGCCATCGCATGTCCGGGCATTTCAATTTCTGGTACAACGGTAATATGACGTTTTGCTGCATATTCTACGATTTCCCGTACTTCTGCTTGGGTATAATAACCTTCAACCGGTTTACCATCCCCGATATAGGGTTCAAAATTTTTATCGACCATGGTTTCATGTCGTTTGCTACCTATTTCGGTGAGGAGGGGATATTTTTTGATTTCAATGCGCCATCCCTGATCATCGGTCAAATGCCAATGAAAGGTGTTCATTTTGTGCATGGCCAGTAAATCGATATACTTTTTAATGAAACCTACCGGAAAGAAATGACGACTCACATCCAGGTGCATTCCACGCCACGAGAAGGCTGGTGCATCTGTGAAGCTTTTACCGGGTAAAATAATTCCATCCTTTGCCTTCAGCTGATACTGGAATAAAGTCATTAAGCCGTAAAAAATCCCATTTTGTGAACCTGAAATTGACAAATTTCCATTCGCCCATTCCATGCGGTATTGGCCGGAAGGCGTTTTGGGTTCCAATTTTAAGACAACCGCTGATTGTTCCTCGCTAATCAAACGAAAGGGTTTACATCCCGCATTTTTGAGATAATCGTTGAGGACTTCAACATCCGCCAATAAACCTATATCACTACATATGATATTTTCCGGCAATGTGTTTAATCGAACAGGGATGGTTCCCGTGATATTCGGTAATGCCGGTATGATGGACTGAGAATAAGATGGATTAGAATGATGGGCCAAGAAAAGGCTCATCAGAAAAAGAACAAAGTATCGGAAAAAGAAAGAAAATAATTTCATTTTAATTAATTTTAAATACTCATTTTCAACACTTTAAAAAATATTTATTAAAGTGTTTATTTGCGTTAATTAGCCCAATTCAATAATCAAAAATTTGAGATAATTGGTATTATCCATATGCCAAACGATAGGATGATCTGCAGCCTGTGCTCTGAAACAAACTTGTCGGATTGGACGTTTTGCATCTTTGGCAGCCATTCCAATAATTTGTAAAAACAACTCAGGTGGTACCAAATTCGTACATGAAGCGGTCACCAAAAAACCTCCTTTTTTTACCAGCTTCATGGCCCGCAAATTAATTTCCTTGTAACCTGTTATGGCCTTTTGAATATTGGCTCGGGTTTTTGTGAAAGCCGGTGGGTCAATCATCACCACATCCCATTTTTTGTCTTCCTTACTCCATTGCTTCAGTGCATCAAAGGCATTCACGGCATTAAACTGACAAATATCCTGAAGCCCATTTAATGCAGCATTTCGTTCGGCCGTCTTTACAGCAAATTCCGAAATATCCAAACCGAGGACTTTTTTTGCCCCATAATGGGCAGCGTGCATCGAAAATGTACCGGTATAACAAAAAGCTTCCAATACATCCGCACCTTTCACAATATGTTCTATTTCCCTGCGATTATCCTGTTGATCCAGGAAATAACCTGTCTTCTGTCCATTTTCAATATCCACAATAAATTGCAGTCCATTTTCACGGATGACAATCTCCGTGGGAAATGGAGCGCTCAGAAATCCTTTTTTCTGCTCTAAACCCTCTAATTCCCTGACCGGCACATCATTTCGTTCATAAATCCCCTTTGGTTTGAATATTTTGTTGAGCGCATCTACAATGGCATCCTTCCATATATCCATGCCCAGCGACATGGTTTGAAGCACAAAATATTCATTGAACTTATCGATGATGAGAGAAGGAAGTCCATCTGCCTCACCAAAAACCAGACGGCAATTTTCCACATATCCCAATTTTTGCCGGTATTGCCAGCAAGCTTCAATTTTTCGGTAAAAGAACTCGGGATTGATTTGTTCGGATTCATCCCTGCTGAGCAATCTGACCTGAATTTGAGAAGCCGGATTATAATATCCTCGTCCAATAAAATTACCCTGACTATTAAACACATCTACAATATCTCCGGGACCTGCCCCTATATCAACAGTATTGATTTCGTTGTTGTAGATCCATGGATGCCCCTTGGCCACCCGGTCTGAGATTTTCTTTCGTAATACGACTTTAATCATTTGATAGATTTTATCTGTTGATATAAAGGATAAATTTCTCCTTGAAATGGGGCTCTTCAAACAAGTCTGAAACATCCCACATGCGGGGTTTACAACCCGATTGGGAAATTTCTTCATGCAAATCTCCTCCCTTCAGGCAAATTAACCCATTTCCAAACTCTCCCTCCTTAGCTCTGCGAATCAGGGGTTTGGCCCAGGTCCAAAGTTGCCCCAATGGCGCTACTGCCCGACTTACTGCAAAGTCAAAACTATTTTTTTGTGGGATCTCTT
>DAIRSC010000214.1:0-4537 GCA_036804585.1 Chitinophagaceae bacterium | reverse complement strand
AAAATCCAATCAGGCAGTTCATAGTCTTTCAATTTCATGAAACTTTCATGAATACCATGGGCCTTAATGGTTTTGATTATACTACTCCTGCCATCAATTTTTTTATGTTTGTAGCATACCACCAAGGTAGTTGTTTCAGCCGGTTGTTTAAAATAGGCTTCGAGTTGATTAAAGTTTTTTAAATCAGCGGCTTCTTTTAAAATCACCACACGGCGGTTGGCAAAGGTGGGATAACTTCTGCAGGCATTCACAACTTGGGCCCAATCGGTATCCTTTCCGTAAAAAACTGTTTGATTAAAATCTTTTTCTGCTTCGTCCAATAAATGGTCTTCGAATGCATCGCAAAGTATATCGATATAAAATGGCTCATCTCCATCAAAAACATACAGCGGTTTGACTGCTTTTTTTTGAATATCCTTGATGATTTCTGTTACTCGTTTATTCATTCCGTGAAGGGCAAATTGATTTGTTTTTCTTCCAGTAATTCTAATTCGTTCAGGCGCATCAATATTTGTGCAACAGTTACCACATCCTGCAAACAATATCGGGTGATGCGAAGGAGGTCATTGTTTTTCCAATATATACCGGCTACATCTGAACCATTGATATCTGTTTTCGGGCTGGGAATACCGAGAACGGCTGACAGCAAATCTACGGAAGTAAAATGTTTAAACTCGCCAAATTTCCAAAACTGCATAGTGTCTAATATCGGATTTTCCCAAGGTTTGCGTTGTTGTAAATCGTTTAAAACCAAGGGAATTTTAACGCTTTGAATGAGGCAGCGCCTGCAGATGTATGGGATATCAAATTCCCGGATATTATGCCCGCAAAACTGTACGGATGGTTTCCTAAAAAATGAATTACAGTATTCGGCAAAAGTTTGCAACAATTTCTTTTCGTCAGTGTCATTAAAATATTTCAGGTGCAAATGATACAGGCCCTCCTGAATTTCGAAATGTGCCACAGCGATGCAAATGATTTTACCGAATTCGGCATAAACCCCAGCCCGTTCAAAAAAGGTTTTTTCGAAATCGGTCGATTCAGGTTCAAGGATTTTGGATTTTTTTTGCCATAATGACTGCATTCTTGGATACAATGCATGGTAGGAAGCTTCCATCGGTACCGTTTCGATATCGATGAGGAACAGATTTTCTGGTCTCATATAAATTTGTTTTCAAGTTCAACCACTGCTATTAACACGTCCGATTCAGGACAACAGGACTTTTTTCCGAAGTGATAAGGCAGTGTTAAAAATAAAGATAAAACAATTCTTTACAAACTACACTTTTTGTTATAAAAAGGGAAGGATTACCTTTGTTCTGAAATTTACAAACATGGATAATCTTCAGGAAAACCGAAAAGGCATCAGTCCACATTGGATATATGGTACCATCATTGCCGTACTCTTGGCTGCAGGAATTTATTTATTTGTCACCAAGAATAAGAGTGAAACAAAATTGGAAGAGACTGCTATGGAGAATCGCGAACTAAGTGATGATAAAGCTTTGATAGAAAGTGAATACAATGCGGCCCTCGCCCGTTTGGATGAAATGAAGAATCAGAGTATTCAGATGGATAGTTTGCTGAATACCAAAAATGAAGAAGTAGAAGAGTTGAAGGCTAAAATTCAGAAAGTATTGAACGACAAAAACGCCACTTCTTCCCAATTGAAAGCGGCCAATGCCATGATTCGTGAATTAAATGCCAAAATGAGTTCTTATGAAAAACAAATCATTGCACTTAAGCAGGAGAATGTACAACTCACTGAAGAGAAAAGAGCTTTGACCGAAGAAAACGCCCAAAAAACGGAGGAGAATACAGCCTTGCAAACAGATAATCAGGAATTGGTCAAAAAGGTGGAAAAAGGTTCTGTGCTTCATGCTTCTTCCATTCGAATGGAAGCGATAGATCGTAAAAAGAATTTATTGGGAAAGGAAAAGGAGAAGGAGACAGAAAAGGCTCGCAAGGTAGATATGATTCGAATTTCATTTAATGTGGATGATAACCGCATCAGTGAAAGTGGCGAAAAGATTTTGTATATCTGCGTTTATGAGCCTTCAGGTGCAGTGGCCAGCGCCGGCGGTAAATTTAAATTGGAAAACGGCAATGAGAAGCCTTATTCAACAGCAAAAACCATCGCTTACAAACAAGGTGAAAAAGTACAAGGTATTTCTACGGAATGGTTGCCCTCCGGTTCAATGAGCAAAGGCGAATACAAAGTGGAAATTTATCATATGGGATATCTCATTGGCTCAGAAAAAGTGACCCTGAAATAATTTCAAATAAAATGGCGGAAAAAATCATTTCAATCGGCTGTGATCATGCCGGCGTTGAACATAAAGCGCAAATTATAGCGTATTTGATTGAACAGGGTTGGACCGTGATTAATCATGGTACTGATAAAACAGACAGTGTTGATTATCCCGATTATGCCCATCCCGTTGCACAAGATGTGGAAGAACAAAAAGCAACTTTTGGTGTACTCATTTGCGGAAGTGCCAATGGGGTTTGTATGACTGCCAATAAACACCAAGGTATTCGTGCTGCTTTGTGCTGGCAAACTGAAATCGCTACTTTGGCCCGTCAACACAATGATGCCAATGTGATTTGTTTACCTGCCCGTTTTGCAGATATTCCACTGTGTATTGATATGGTCAATGCCTTTGTTCAAACCGAATTTGAAGGCGGACGGCATGCGAATCGGGTTGGTAAAATTGCCTGTCAGGCGTAATCTGTATCAGCAGGAAGAACAAAGGAAACCTTTAAGATTCCTACTATTCCTGTACACCATCAAAAAACTGATTTAGTAGTTTTATGAATGCATTTTCTCCTTCATGGGTATTATAGGCATGGGTTCGGGTCTTAAGCAAGAGAGGAAAATGATGCTGTATCATGGCATGTTGATGAATGATGAGTGTGGGTTTTCCGAGGGCTTGAGCTATGGCTAATTCAAGTAAAGCATTCGGATTCAGCAAGGTGATGTCCGCTACGATCCACGAAGCCGAACAAATATCTTTCCAAACAGTTGCCATAATATTCGGTTCCAATTTTTCGTATCCTATCTTGTATTCCAGATTTTTCTCTTTGCAAACAGACTCTATAACCCTACGTGTATCTTCGCTCCAGTTTCGGAAGGCGCTGACATGAAATACTTTTTGTGTTTCTGAAACGGGATAAGCACCTGCATAAGCTGGTGTAAGAATCAGATGGCGCTTGTCAGGAAATAAGTCAAATAATCGGGTAGCGCTGAATTTTAATAAAGTGGCATCCGTAGGTTCAGACTCTAGCGCACTTAAAATTTGATTTACTTCTTCAACTGTGGTTTGAGCAAAACTATTTTTTAGGTATTCAATATTTTCCGGTAAGAGATTTTTGTTCGATGGGCGATGTGCTCCATAAAAAGCCCTTTGAATAGCTTGAGTAATTTGAAGGATATCTTCATCGGGATCGGTGCCTAAAGAGACTGCCGACAAATCAACATCGAAGGGTAGGACCTTTCCTGTTTCTCCGATTATCACCATGGGTTTTCCCAAGGCCAGTGCCCATCCACATTCATAGGCGACAAGCGCCGTTGCTGCTGCGGCTTTAAGTGCTTCTTCTCCCCGATTGGTTTCCTCATCGGTCCAGGGTTTTGGATCAGCCTTATCGGGATTGAAACAGCTGAAATCGAACACAGCAATCGCTGAAGTCCGGAGTTCCTGCCATCGGGCATGGAGTGAGGTATCGGTTAGAATATTTTCCGGTAATCGAAGTTCCAGCGTCTGACAACTTTTTAGCACCATATCATATACTTGACCGGAGCCGCTATAAAACAGCTGATTGGCGTCCAGAACGATGTCATTGGAAGGCAAGGAGCTTGATGAAAAATATAGGAGCTTTCTTTTTTCAAAGGCTGCAGTTTCCAGGGCAATACGTCGCAGACTCAAGCGCTGATGTTTCATTAATTGATCGGGATTGAAAGCGGACTTCAACAGGTTCATGGTATCATCGAGGTTTTGACTCAATCGATCGTATTCCTGTTCATCCATTCCGATACATTCCATTTTTAGTTCAGCAAAACGCATAGCCAATTGAGGGAACAATCGTACAAAATGTTCAATGTGCGGGTATTGTTCGGCCCAGGGTGTGAGTGGAATACCTGAAGCCATGGATGCCATACGATGGATGCTTTCTTCGCTTTGTTTGAGATGGATGGATTGCTTCCATTCCGGTTCATGCAAATGATCGAGAATCCCCATACTTTCTTTCAGATTTTTATGAGCCACATTGAAGAGCTCTTTTTTATCTTCCGATACATAAGGTTTCAGCGATTCGTTCATGCCCAGTAATAATTGTTTAATCAGGATTTGAAGGACTTCATTGCCTTCTGATTCAACTTCGGGTAAACGAAATGCCAGGTATAGATAGGCATTCATGGCCCTTTGATAAGCTATTTCAATAGCACCTCCTGCGGCTAATTCTTGCTGCATCCGATCAAGAATCTCCTTGGTCATTTGCCTAATTTCATCGACACTAAGTGGCGGGAAGTCCTGATGAA
>DAIRSC010000213.1:0-4538 GCA_036804585.1 Chitinophagaceae bacterium | reverse complement strand
CATTACAAGTTGTATAGAGATTGCCAAAGCCATTGATGGAATTATCGTTATTTCTTTTTACCTGTTCACTTAAAATGAAACCCTCTCCATATTGCGAATAAGCATTTTCAACCAAGGCTCTTTTAGATTTGAAGTTGTATTGTAAAGACGTAAAAGTACTCGATTCCTGGCCTTGCGTAATTTGAGGTTTGGCAGTAGAATCCGGCTGACCGGCCTTCAGTTCCATAGCCGTCATGATACTGCTATCCTGATGATAATAGATATAATCAGCTTTTACTCTGACATCATCGTAGGCTATTTCGGCTTTTTCGTATAAATGCAATTTTTTTTCAGCGGCATCATATACTATGGAATCCAGCGACTGATAACTCACAGAATAATCCAATTGCTCCTTACTCAATGGCAAAGTGGTCGATTTGGTACTATCTGTTTCTGCTATAATGCTCAGCAAGCTTGAATCTTTGGCAGTTTGCCCCCATGTTAAAGAATTCAAAAATAGCAGTGAAGTAACTAAAAATGGAATTGCATTTAAAAGGGATTTCCTGAAATAATAGCTATTTTTACGCGTTGGGTGCATGAAGTCCCAACAAAAGTAAATAAACAATCTCAAGCCTTCCGTTCAAAAGGGTTAAAAGAACTTTAATTACTTCTCGACATGAATAAAAAAAACTGGATCATATATCTACTACTGACCTGTCTGTGGATGGGAACTATGTGGAAAACAGCTTCTGCAAAAAAAAGTATTCGTAAAGTGATACTGGATGCGGGACATGGAGGAAAAGATGGCGGTTGTCATGGTATTTATTCCTACGAAAAAGATATTACCCTGATTATCGCTAAAAAGGTAGGGCAACTCATTCAAGCGCAATTAAAGGAAGTTAAAGTAGCCTATACCCGTGAATATGATTGGTATCCGGGCTTGAAAGAACGTACAGATTTTGCCAATCGTGAAAAAGGTGATTTGTTCATTTCTATCCATGTGAACTCTACCCCGAAAAAAAATAGTCCGGTAAAAGGAACTCTGGTGCTCGTATGCGGTGCCTCCAGGGTTGAAGAAAAACAACAATCAGTGGGTGAATATGCCAATACTTTTCAGGAAGATGAGTTGCTGAATCCAAATGATCCAGCTACTGCCATCATCATTGCTCAATATTCGCAGGCCTTCCTCGCGCAAAGCATAGTACTTGGAACCAAAATCAATGATGAATTTGCAGGACAAGGACGGGTGACTGAAGGACTCAGACAACAAAGTTTGCAGGTACTTGCCAGTTGCGCTATGCCGGGTGTTTTGGTCGAAATCGGTTATCTGAATAATGTGGACGAAGAACATTATTTAAATTCTGAAGAAGGTCAAAATGAAGTGGCCTTGGCGATTTTTAAAGCCATCAAGTATTACAAAGAAGAGTCAGAAAAGCCCCCTCTGCAAATTATCACGGATTAGTAAAACAGATAGATAGCCTCACATGTCATTTCACATCCCTAAAGAAATTCGAATTGCCCTATTGGGCATTGCCGCCATATTAGCCTTTGTTTTCGGGTATAATTATCTGAAAGGAAGTGGTGTTTTTTCATCGACCCGCCAAATATATATAGAGTTTGACCACGTTCAGGGATTGACACCTGCCAGTTATGTTCAGATGCAGGGCTTTAATGTGGGCTCTGTGAAGGATATCGAACTATCAAAGGTGCATCCGGGTAAAGTACTGGTTACATTGAGCGTAGAAAAAAGTATAGCTATTCCTGATGATTCGAAAGCGAGTATCGTTTCCCTGGATTTATTAGGAACAAAAGCCATTCAATTGAGTCCGGGTAAGTCGGCAAATTTAATCAAGGACAAAGAAACGATGATCGGATCGGTTGAAGTTGGCATGATTGATCAGTTAGGAGCTGCTGCAACACCGGCAATTGAAACTGCCAAAAATACCATGGCCTCTTTGGATAAAACCATTCAACAGATCAACGAAATCCTGGATGAAGAAACTCAGCGGAACCTAAAATCAACAGTCAGCAACCTGAATCAATCAATGATTTCCTTTAATCAATTTGCCAATGAGTTGAATGGTCAACGACAAAAAATCAGTTCCCTGATCGAGAACCTGAATGCCTTTGCCACTAACCTGAATAAAAACAACAATACGATTACAAGGGTTTTACAGAATGCTGAAACCACAACCGGCAACTTGAGTAAATTAGATTTAGAAAGTACCATCAACGAACTCAAGTCGACCTTAGAAGGCATGCAGACCACTTTAAACAAAATAAACAACGGAAATGGCAGTCTGGCCTTATTGATGAATGATAACAAACTTTATAAAAATTTAAAGAACACCTTAGCTACAGCCAACAATCTGCTTTATGATATCAATGCCCGACCATCACGATACATCCATGTGAACGTATTTGGAAAAAAAATAAAAAACGAATGTCCGCCGCAACCGGCACCGAATGCCAATGACTAAAACTGTTGTGAATGCACTAAAGTTGGCTTTTATTTGTTTAGGTATTCTATTATGTCTAATCAAAAAGGCAAAAGCACAAGACCCTACCATTGACTCGGCCGGTTTAAAACTTATTAAAATTAGCCATACGGATTGCATCCGAAAATATGAAGGAAAACTTTACATTAGTTTTCTGGGAGCAGTAGTGATTGAACATGATGGCATTGTCATGAATTGCGATTCGGCACATTTGTTTAGTGAAAAAAATTTCGTGGAAGCATTTGGGAATGTGCATTTACAAAAAGCCAACGGTTCAAATGCCCATGCGGATTACATCAAGTATACTGGCAATAACAATACAGCCTTTATGCAAGGTCAAGTGCAAATCATAGACGGGAATAATACCCTCAGCACAGAAGAACTCACTTACAATGTAAAAACCAAAATCGGGAAATACTTTAAATGGGGGCAATTGACGAATGAAGAAACCCAGGTGAGCAGCGAAACCGGCACTTACAATGGATTTTCGCAGCAATCCTATTTTAAGAATAATGTGATTATCAACAATCCGGAATACAATATTGAATCGAAGGAATTGACGTACAATATGAAAACCAAAGTGGTTCGTTTTTTAGATGAATCGACCATCATAACCGAAAAATCGACCATTTATACATCGGGAGGTACCTACGATTCTAAGAATACCCAAGCCGTCTTTCATACTCGTACCACTGTTGAAAATGAAGACCAAATTTTAATTGGCAATCAGATTACTTACAACGATAAAAGAGGGTTTGGAGAAGCCACAGGAGATGTGGTGATTATTGATGCCAAAAATGACAGCAAAATAACCTGTCAAAAAGCGGAGTACGATAAACTTACCGGTCAAGGCAACGTTTCAATCGATGTGAGAATCGAAAATAAAGGTGGACAGCAAATACTGACTTGCGAACAAACGCAATACAATAAAAAAACCGGTTATGCCAAAGCTACACAAAAAGTCGTATTGATTGATACTGCGCAAAAATCGAAACTCCTTTGTGAAGTACTCGAATTGAATGAATTCAGTAAATTTATGTTGGCCACGGTGAACCCCAAACTCATTACCAAAACAGATGAAGACAGTTTGTATCTTCGCGCAGATACGTTGATATCGATGCGCATAAAAGATAGCAGTCAAATGCGATGGATTAAACTAAAATCAGCCGACTCCAAAGCGAAAGAACAATACAGTTTTGCCCTCCTGCATGTAGACTCCACTTATACTCAATCGGATGAAGCAAAAGAAGAACCACGATGGATTATTTCCAATCATCACGTAAAACTCTTTGCGGATTCAATGCAAGCGGTTTGCGATTCTCTGGTTTATTCACAATCCGATTCAATTTTCCGGATGTACAAATCGCCGGTGATGTGGAGTAAAAATCAGCAAGCCCATGCAGATACGGTTTGGATACATACTGTGAATAATGAACTTTCCGAATTAAACTTAAAAGCCAATGCCTTACTCGTTTCCGAAACAGGTTATACCGGGTATTATGATCAAGTGAGCGGACAATACATTGATGCGTACTTTATAGCCAACGACATTCAGCGAGCCCATGTGGATGAGAACGCCGAAAGTTTATATTATGCCAAAGATGAAGATCAGCAATATATTGGTTTAAATAAATCAGAAAGCGCCTCCTTAAACATTCTGTTCAAGGAAAAAGAAGTGAATCGAATCACCATGTACCAAAATCCGAAAGGCCTCTTTATTCCCATGGAACAACTCACTGAGGCCCAAAAATTTTTAAAGAGCTATCAGCGTTTTGATGCACGCCGACCTAAAAGCAAAGCAGAAATTCTCACGGATACACCCACTTCTTCCAGCGTCCGTTAGCCGGTGTAAACTGGAGGGTCCCCGGATGAAAACATGCCACGGCAGGGCGCTCAACGGGGGCAAAAAATAAGCCTATCAGATAATAAATGCCATACTCGATTACAAGTCTCGCGAACAGTTTTAAGATTTAAATGACAGTTAATTTTTCCCCTATTTTAATTCTACTTTATTGAGAAAAATGTTCGTAAACCCAACACTTTGCACCTATAAGATATTTA
>DAIRSC010000212.1:0-4553 GCA_036804585.1 Chitinophagaceae bacterium | reverse complement strand
CATTCTTCAATTTCTGAAGTTGGGTAAGTTCAAAACCATTGGTGATGAGATGGAGTTCGTATTTTTTATCGCTGCAATATTCTAACACCTCCTTTGTGTGAGGAAACAAATGATTTTGGGTTGGCAAAATTTCGAGGTATAATTCACTCATATCCCTGGCTCTTTGTTGATCATAAATACGATAATGAATCAGGGTTTGAAACATCCTTTTCCATCGAAGTTCTTCCCGGCTTAAAAGACCTTTCCGAAATCGATCCCATAATTTGTCGTTGATTTGATGATAGACTGCATTAAAATCGTCAAAATCCTCAATGCCCAATTGTTTTAAACCCAACTGATCATACATCACCATTAAGGTCTGAACAGAATTTTTTTCAAAATCCCATAGGGTATGATCCAGGTCAAAAAACAAATAGCGGTATCGGTCATGCATAAGCTGTTGTCGAATTCCGCGGCTTATCGGATACTGATCTTGATATTTTCCTGCCAGCCGGAACCCTTTATTTTCAGCAAATATATTCCTGTCTGCAAATTGGGCAAATCAAAGTTTTGAATATGTTCACCTGAAGACAAATCAATCTTTCTTTGCCAGATTTGATTTCCATTCAAAGTTTGAATATTGAGTTGAATTTGTTGACCTTGCTGCAAATCAAAATGGAGTTTTAATACTCCATCTATCGGATTACTCAGGACTTGCACTGAATTCTTCTGTTGTCTGGGTTCCGGATTAAGCCCTACTGCAAATGGCTGTCGTACGATATCTGTTTCCCAAACGCCCCGGCCATATGTTCCGGCCCGCAGTTTACGAGTAGGATATTGAATTTCCAGATCCGTCACTTCGGTATTTGGCATCCCTGTTCCATAGTATTGCCACAGTGTATCGGTATCTTTTTTATAAAAAACACCTGCATCGGTTCCAATATACATGTCTACCGCTGCGCTATCGCTCTCCTGATCAATCAAGATACAATTAACAGGTACGTTGGGAAGATTGCTTGAAATATTCGTCCAACTTTGTCCGGAATTAGCACTGCGGTAAACTTTACTGCCGCTGCCATATCCTCCTTTGGTGATATAAACAATATCGGAACGATAGGGATGACTCAATACACAAGTCAGATTATCGAAGGTACCACCGCCAGCAGGAACGATACGTGGAGTCCATGATTGTCCATTATTTTGAGTCACGTATAAATTGTTTCTTCTGCCCGTATAAATCACTTGTGAATTTGCCGGACTAACATCCAAAACCTCTAATTTATTATTATAGCTGCCTGTCAGATTATTACTTAATTGAATCCAGGTGTCACCTTCGTTATCACTGGCCCAAACATCTGCATACCCGGCAACTAAACGATTAGAATTATTGGGATCCAACATGTATGGGTTTACCCAGGCTGCCTTGGTGGAATCGGGTGTAATTTCATAATATTGGTCCATGTCCCATTGGTCATACGAACGGTATAAAGTACCTCCCCAATAAGTGGTATAAATCGTTAATTCATTTGTTGGATGAATGGCCACTTCCATCCCATCGCCTCCATTGGTTGCTCCCCAAATATCCGGATAAGCCACTCGTTTTCTTCCTCCATTATCTTGGGTTCCACCGATCATAAACACCGAATCGGTTTGACTCACCGCTATTTTATAATATTGAGTAATGATGAGTCCATCCGACAAATCCTGCCAGGTTTGATTGGTTTCATTATAACGATAAAGACCACCATCATTGCAAAAATAAATATACTTGGGCGTCAATGGATTGTATTCAATTTGTCGCTGATCGGCATGTACAGGCGTATGTACCCCATCATTGTACCAATGGGTAATTTGAGAAAAACCAAGGCCTCCATTGGTGGACCGATAAATGCTTGTAAATCCCTCGTAAATCCGATCCGCATTGGTTGGGGAGACAAAAATGGGATTATTCGTGATAGAACTGTTGACCAAATTAATCGTTGCTGTACTATCCATGGAGCGATATAATTTTTTATCTCCATCATCTGTAACAATGGTCAGAGATGTATTTAAAGCGGGCGACACCGCAATTTCTATCCAATTGTTGTTATTATTAAAATTTGATTTTTGAACCCATGACTGCCCTGCATCATCGGATTTAAAAATTTCACTGCTCCCGTTCGGATCATATTGAACAAGATACATCACATCCGGATGTCCGGGCATCCATTCAAAATCAGTAATCACACCGGTCTTCAATTGAACCCATGTATTACCACTATCACTTGTTTTCCATAAACCATCGCTTTGTGCAGAATACAAGACCAGATGATTATTCGGATGCATGCGCATTTTGTAGTATACTTTCTCATCGGTAAATGATGCAGATTGCGTGGTAGCCTGCCAAGTTTGTCCCCCATTTACTGATTTATAAACGCCTAAACCAAAATCAGACCAATTATCGTTTCGGCCGATGGTAATGTATAGGGTATTCGGATTTTGATGATCTACCACAATATTTCCTGCACTGCAAAAAGGAAGTAACTCACCCAATGCTGTCCAAGTTTGTCCATTATTGGTGGTTCGCCAAATACCGCCAGCCTGGGTACCCACATAAAAGGTATTGCTATCCGTAGGATGAAAAGCCACAGCATCCACCCGCCCCATTCCGTCATACCCACTTTCGCTCAATTTCTGATTGATATTTTTCCAAGAGTTACTGCGCATTTTGTTCTTGTACTGAGATTTGCGTGCATGACTTCTTTGATCAGCCACCCACTTGGGGTCAGGAAATTGTCCATTTTCCAAAATACGATTTTTCCAATACCAATACCAACGTTGATATCTCAAATAATCATTGTCTTCGGCAAACGGAGTTATTGTTGAATGGATTGTTTGATGGGCAAAAAAACTATCCGCTTTTTCGGTCATTTCAACAAAGGTCTTCCCTGTTAACTGAAGGCGATTTGTAGGATGCTGCGCCATAACCTGGCCATTAAAAATTAAAAAGCAGAATATGAGGACGGAGTATGATTTTAAACTCATCATGTTCGTTTATACCTACAATATTAATTAAATTCTCTGGTCAATCGCTTTGGAAGAGGTGGCCTAAAATTTTCTATAGGATATCAATTTCGGGATTCAGCATGATATTCTTTCCACAAACATGATATTTTAAAATTATGTCCAACCTTTGACATTTTATTTTAGTCTTCATTCAAATAACTTTTATCTTTCATCGAAACCTTAACTTTGTGGCATGAAACATCTCACCTATACATTGGTATTACTTTCTTTGGGGGCTTTTGCAAGTCTTGCACAACAAACCAAAGTCTTGTTTATTGGTAACAGCTATACAGGGGTAAACGACTTGCCCAATATGTTTAAAAATCTAGCTTTGTCGATGGGAGATAGTGTGACCATAGATTCCAATACCCCCGGCGGTTTTACATTTAATCAACATAGCACCAATGCAACAACATTGCAAAAAATACAACAAGGAAATTGGGATTTTGTTATCCTTCAAGGACAAAGTCAGGAGCCCGCATTTCCGCCGTCACAGGTGAGCACTCAAACCTATCCGTATGCCAAAAAGTTGGATAGTTTAATTCAGGTTTATAACCCTTGCGCTGAAACAGTATTCTATATGACCTGGGGACGAAAAAATGGCGACGCTTCAAATTGTGCATCGTATCCTGTCATTTGTACTTACGAGGGTATGCAACAACGTCTACGAGAGAGTTATTTGGAAATGAGCCTGAACAATCAGGCAACCTGTGCCCCAGTGGGCGTTGCATGGCGAACCTTCAGAAACATTTACCCCACAACTGATTTATATCAAACAGACGAATCACACCCACTTGAAGAAGGCACCTATTTAGCAGCCTGTGTTTTTTACGCCACCATTTTCCGTAAGTCTTGTCAGGGCGCACCCTACATGGGAACCGGCATTACCAATAGTGATGGATTCAATATACAAACCGTGGCCTGTGCAACAGTGTTAGATAGCCTTGAAAATTGGCAGCAATATGGGAGTTTACCTGCTGCCCGATTTACGTTTGCTCAAACAGCGAATCAGGTAAATTTTACTAATCAGAGTTTAAGGGCAACTCAATATAGCTGGAATTTTGGTGATGGCTCAGCGCTAAGTACTCAAAACAATCCGCAACACATCTATACAAGCAACGGACAGTACATTGTAACGCTCACAGCCCTGACTGCCTGTGGAGACTCCAATAAATTTACAGATACAATTACCGTCAGTGCTGTCCCTAACGGTATCGACGAATTAGAAAATGATCCCGGCATTCAAATTCTTTATCAACAGGGATTACTCAAATGGACTACAACCCAAAATTTGAAAGATATTACCCTGTATGATGCGCAAGGAAAAATAGTGTATCAAAACGCCATCAGTCAAGGAATTCAGGAGGCCCGATTGTCGTTAACAACCGGTATCTATTGGGCTCGATTCAATACAAAAAGTGGGCAAATCATTAAAAGTCGTTTAGCCATTGTGCAAAAAATCGGAATGAACACAATATAATAGTAAATTAATTAGAACTGCAAGTCCAGCGAAATAACTTTGCGCCACT
>DAIRSC010000211.1:0-4596 GCA_036804585.1 Chitinophagaceae bacterium | reverse complement strand
AAAATGTGTAGGCATATTTATAATAAAGTCCTTCGAAACTTTTGGTTCCCTTAAAAATCGTCAACAATTCTTCGTACAAGGTGTTGGCTTTGGCAAACTGCTTTTTGTCGTAATATTCGTTGGCTTTTTGCAGTTTGTATTCATAATCGCGGCTTTTTTGAATTTTTTCAAACTTACTGGTACAGGAAACCGCAAAAATGGCAACGAGGAGTAGGATTAAAAAAGCGCGAATCATGAGGGGCACAAATATATATCATCCCATCGGCTGTATGCATAAATAAATGTTATAATTGCCCGATTTGTTGGTAACCCACATGGGCCAATAGCGGATTTCAGGGCATTTAAGCACTTCTTCGGTTCT
This sequence comes from Chitinophagaceae bacterium, assembly GCA_036804585.1. GTDB lineage: Bacteria > Bacteroidota > Bacteroidia > Chitinophagales > Chitinophagaceae > OLB11. The sequence goes on along the minus strand of DAIRSC010000211.1, from coordinate 4,235 downwards.
TTCTTGGATACATCCACGAAAAATCGAAACCATCGCCAATTATCAGGAATCGTACATTTGCCAATATGCAATACCGGCCTCAGCGTTTCGAAGTGCTTCCTGCAATTGTCAAAAACCTCATGTTGATTAATGTCCTTGTGTTTTTTGCCACCATCGTTTTGGGGCAACAGGGCATCGATTTGAGTGAATATCTTGGACTTCACCATTGGGATTCGGGAAAATTCCGTATTTGGCAGCCACTCAGTTCCATGTTTATGCATGGAGATGTAGGTGGCGAAAAACCCGATTACGAAGCTGGATTTATGCATCTTTTTTCAAACATGTTCGCATTATGGATGTTTGGTTCGGTGCTCGAGCAATACCTTTCACCCAAGAAGTTCCTGTTTTTTTACCTGATATGTGGTTTGGGCGCTGCGGCCTTGCATTTAGGAGTTTTGACTTATGAATTTAACATTGCACACAGTTACCTGATTGATTTTAAAGAGAACCCAACGTTCAAACAATTTAGCGTTTACCTTTCTCAAAATGGATATGACGGAAGTACCAATCTCGGAACCTATTTACTCGATTTCAAAAATAAATGGGCCGAAGATCCTATGTCGGATTCATACCAGAGAGAAGCGGCATCGATTATGCAGGAAATTTATCAATTAAAAATTTCACAGGTAACGGTTGGTGCATCCGGCGCAGTATTTGGCATTTTGTTCGCCTTTGGATTTCTCTTTCCGGAGAGCGTCATTTTACTGGGCTTTTTTATCCCCTTGAAGGCCAAATATTTTGTCGCACTTTACGCCCTCTTTGAATTATATGCCGGTATTCAAAACAGCGCCGGTGACAATGTTGCCCATTTCGCACATTTGGGCGGAATGATATTTGGATGGATATTACTAAAATGGTGGGGATATAAATTTACCAAAAATGCTTTATGATAAACAAATCAAACAGACAAAACGCGATACAATTTCTGGTAAAAAGTGATCTGATTAAGCTCATTGCCATTTGTAGTTTATCTTATGTGATTATTCATTTTATCCGAATAACATTTTTAATTGGTGGCAAAGACATTCAGGACTTTCAACGAAATTTCTGGCAATGGATTTCACTGGGCGCAGATTGGCCCATAACGCTCAAGAAAGTGTGGGTATTATTTACCCATATGTTTATGGATAGTAGTTTTTTACGTTTACTCGCGAACATGATATGGCTTTGGGTGTTCGGCAGCGTGATTGAAGATTTGAAAGGCTCTTACCGGGTGATTCCAATTTTTATCACAGGCGGACTCATGGGCGCGATTGCATTGATTATTTATAGTCAATTACAGTCAACACCCCTATCCGCAGATTTCACCGGATCTCAAGCTGCTATCTGGGCCGTGATGGGAGCAACAATTACATACAGACCCCGATACCGTTTTTGGATGATTATCGAGAAAGGTATTCCGATATGGGTGATGGCGTCCATCTTTGTTCTGCTTCAGCTTTTGCAAATAGGATTTACGCATCTAGGCATGCTCATTTATTTTGCGGCAGGATTACTCCCCGGAATATTGTACACGAGTTTATTGAATGGGTATTTTGATGTCTTTACACGATTCCTGAAAGGCATAGCGGGATATGCGGGAAACAATGCCAACTTTTTGACGAAGGAAGTTCGAACAAAAAAATCAACAGCTCCGTTTAAGGCGATACATACGCAGCAAGCTGCCATTGATCGTATTCTTGAAAAAATTCATGCGGAGGGAATCGATGCACTGAATAATCAGGAGAAAAAAATACTGGAAGAATATAGTCGACAATCATGATCCGGGCTCTTTTTAAATATTCGTTCCTGCTGCTGAGTATCATTTCAGCAGTTGGGCTGGGTATTAGCCGGGCGATTCCGAATATCAATCCATTCGAACAAAGCATCATTGGAATATTAGGATTATTGACTCCGGTTTTGGCGCTGATCAACTTATTCTTCATTTTCTTTTGGTTGATTACACGCAAGTACTTTTTTATGCTCATTCCCTTTTCTGCCATTGTAATCTCCTGGAAAGTATTCAGCGTGTTGATGGGAGGACATTATTTCTGCACACAGGATTTTAGTACTCCCGGTCATTTTAGTTTTGCCAGTTATAATGTTCGCCTATTGGATTTATACCATTGGAGCGGCAAGCCGGATACCAGAAATCAAATGATCGATTATTTCAGAAAATTAAATCCATCCATTCTTTGTTTACAGGAGTTTTATAATGGAAACGACTCCGTTGGGATAGATAATTTAAGGGCTATCCGGGAAGCATGTGGTTATGAATATGCTGCTGAATGTCCGGTAAACGAAAACAAAAGAGGCAAATGGGGGCACGTGATTTTTTCGCACTATCCGATTATTGATCAGCAAGGGCATGATATAGACGCCCGTGGAAATAACCTTTTGCAGCAGGCCGATATTTTAATCAACCAGGATACCATCAGTGTTTTCAATTTACATTTAAAATCCAATCGATTTGATGCGGCCGAAACACAATTTGTAACCACCGGAGAAACAAAAAATAATTCGAAGGATGCATTCAGTAAAACCAAGGCCATTTATTCCAAACTGGAACGAAGTAGTATTAATCGCGGATTAGAGGCCACCCAGGTTTCTAAATTGGTGAGTAAAAGTAAACATCCCGTCATCATTTGCGGTGATTTGAATGATATACCCAGTTCATACGTTTACTTTAAAATCAGAAATCAACTGCAGGATGTATTCTTAAAAAAAGGAAAAGGCCTGGGCGCAACATTTAATCAGCGAATTCCATTATTGCGGATCGACTATATATTTTGCTCGGAAAAAATACATGTGAAAGCTTTTCGAATTGACCCTGAAACTTTTTCGGATCATTTTCCATTGATTGCCAATTTTGAAATGAGTAAGTACAAATAAACCAGAAACAATTCGTATTTAATTTTGAGCAGTCTCCATATCGAGACGGGTAACCTTATTGATGCCATTCAAACTTTCGAGTCGATGACAAAGTTCATCCAACTCTTCTTTATGATTCACAAATACCATGATGGTTCCCTCAAAAATTCCATCTTTTGAATCAATACTCATGCTGCGCATATTCATCCGCAATTCTCCGGACACAACATTGGTAATTTTATGAATTACACCAACATCATCCAATCCATTGATTTTAACTCCGGTAAGAAAAGATATTTCTTTATTCTTGGCCCATTAGGCTTTAACCACCCGATGCCCGTAATTGGCTAATAAGGTTGCTGCATTCGGGCAATTCGTTCGATGAATCTTGAGCCCTTCACTGGCGGTGATAAATCCAAACACATCGTCACCGGGTATGGGCTGACAACAATTCGCCAATTTGTATTGAATCCGATCTGCACTTTCGCCAAATATCACTAACTCGTAACCTTTAGCCGGAATATTCCGACCGAGTTGTTCCTCATTTTCGGGCAAAGGTTCTTCCCTTTTAGGTTGTTCCGGAGCAATGCGGCGATCGCCGTGGCCACTAAACTGCCTCAGTTCCCGAACATCAACACCACCTATTGCAATGGCGAAAACCAAGTCAGTTGGTGAATGGTAGTGAAAAAAGTTAGCGATTTCAAGAAGGTTTTGTTGACTTGCAGGTACTTTTAGATGGTCGAGCTTGCGGCTTAGAATTTCCTTACCATCCTGGGCTTTGATTCTTTTTTCTTCTTTTAAGTAATATTTTATCCTGGATCTTGCTTTGGCCGTTACCACAAACTTCAACCAATCATCATTGGGTTTTTGTTTTTTCGATGAAATGATTTCAATTTGATCCGCATTGCGCAATACATGACTGATTGGAACCAGTTTATAATTTACTTTAGCTCCGATACAGGTTTTACCTAATTCGGAGTGAATACTAAAAGCAAAATCGAGGGCAGTTGATCCGCTTGGCAAAATACGCATATCGCCATTGGGCGTATAGGTATATATTTCATCCAGAAAAATATCCTTTTTCAAATCCTGAATAAAATCCATGGCATTGCTGTCCGGATTCTGCAAGAGTTCACGAATATTTTTTAACCAATCGTCCAATTTAGACTCTGTGGCATTTCCACCTTCCTTGTACTTCCAGTGAGCGGCAAGGCCTTTTTCAGCAATATCATTCATTCGCTCCGTACGAATCTGTACTTCCACCCATTTACCTCCCGGCCACATTACGGTAGTGTGAAGTGCTTCATACAAATCGTTACGACGGAAATCGGGCCAAAATTTATCGG
>DAIRSC010000210.1:0-4601 GCA_036804585.1 Chitinophagaceae bacterium | reverse complement strand
CGTTCATTGATTTCGTACCGTATTAAAATTCTGTTTAGCCTCGAAGAGGAATGGCAATTATTAGAAAACTACTTTTTTCTACAAAAAATGCGCTTTGAAGACGCCCTTCACCTGCACATATCCGGACGATCGGAAAATGATGTGCAGTATTGGATTCCTCCACTCATTCTTCAGTTGTTGGCCGAAAATGCTATCAAACATAATAAAGTAAGTTTGAGTCATCCGCTAAATATAGATGTCAGCCTGAAAGACCATCAAATTATCTTCCGGAATAACATCAATGTAAAAAAAGAGAAGGACAAAGGAGAAGGGATTGGCATCGAAAATATCCGCAGTCGTTATAAAAGTTTAATCTCCAGACCTGTGGTGATCCAAAATACCGACACTCATTTTACGGTCATAATACCTGTCATTCATCTCTAAGAATTTCAGCATCTACAATTATCATCCTCCTTATATCATTGCTCATCGTATTGATTTCCGTTTTGAGCGGGTGAATCAATAAATTTACCAAACAACAATAATTAGAGCCTCCATAACCTATTATGACCACAATCATTTTTGAAGACGAAATACCTGCCGTAAAACGCCTGACTAAACTGATCCAGGAATACGATGCAAATATTCAAATATTAAAAGTCATTGATAGCATTGAAGATGGTTTAAAATGGCTTCGAACAAATGAAGCCCCCGATTTCTTGTTTATGGATATTCACCTCTCCGATGGCAATAGCATGGGTATCTTTAAATTACATCCCATACAAGCCCCGGTTATTTTCACGACAGCCTATGATGAATATGCCATTGATGCTTTTAAAGTAAACAGTGTTGACTATTTGCTCAAACCCATCAAGAAGGATGCCTTTTCAGCGGCTATGGATAAACTCAAAAATATCCATCTCAAAGCAGTTAAAACGAACCTTGAGATTCTCCCACTGGAAGAACGTAAAGATTTTAAGGAACGTTTTGTTGTGAAACTTGGCAATAAATTAATTCCGATTGAAACTTCCAATATTGCTTATTTCTATTCGAAAGATAAAATCAGTTTTATATGCGATCTGGACGGAAAATCTTTTCCCATTGATTATTCATTAGATAAAATTGAACAAATGATAGATCCCAGGATATTTTTCAGGGTGAATCGGCAAATACTTTCTTCACACGATGCGATACGTGACATTCAAATGGGTTTTAAAGCACGCATTAATTTAACCCTGTTTCCTGAAACGAATATTGAAGCATCCGTCAGCAGTGAGCGTTCGTCGTTATTTAAAAAATGGATTAAAAAAGAATTTTCTTAAATCCCTTTATTCATCAACCTTGTTTACCGTTTTATCACATCAAAAAGTGTATCTTTTTAAATTCGTCGTTCATTTGCCGATGCGTTTGATGTACATCTCTTCATTAGCAACTATTTTTTTTCTCATCAGCTGCACACACACTCCAGTAAAAAAAGCCAATCAAACTATTAATCCTACCCCAAATCCGGTAACTACTAATCCATGTAACCCGGATAGTGTGTATTTTCGGAACAGTATTTTGCCCGCACTTGTTTATAATTGCGCCATGAGTGAATGCCACAGCAGTGCTTCCCATGCCGATGGAATTATATTAGACAATTATACTTCGATTATTCAAACCGGAAAAATTGAGGCCGGCAAACCGAATAAAAGTGAGTTATTCGAAGTCATTACCGAATCAGATCCGGATAAAAGAATGCCCTCTCCTCCTGCAGCTTCGCTAGCCCCTGAGCTAATCGAACAAGTTAGGGTTTGGATTTTGCAAGGTGCGAAAAACAATGCTTGCCAATCCTGTGACGCCAATAAAATCATTTCATTTTCACAAGATGTCCAACCAATTATTCAAACAACCTGTCTTGGATGTCATCAAGGCAACGGCGAATCTTCAGGCATTGACTTAAGTTCTTACGCTGGCGTTAAAACGGTGGCAGATAATGGTAAACTAAATGGAAGTATTTTACATTTGAACGGATTTAGCCCGATGCCGAAAAATAGCAATCTATTAGACATTTGCGACAGGACTAAAATCATCCATTGGATACAGGCCGGATCACTCAATAACTAAATACTAAATATGCGAAATTCTCTTTTATCAATTTTTCTGATTATCGGCATGATGAGTTGGAATAGCTGTTATTACGACAGCAAAGAAGCCTTATTGGAAGATGCGGGTGGATGCGATACATCTGCAGTCACTTTCAGCAATGAAATAAATCCTGTTATTGTATCTAAGTGTAATAGTTGCCATGGTGGCACTTCACCTTCAGCAGGCATCTCCACAGAAGGATATGTCAATATTCAAACGCTCGTGAGCAATGGTAAATTATGGGGCAGTGTCAATCATTTATCCGGATATAGTGCCATGCCTCAGGGCGGTTCTAAATTAGAATCCTGCTACTTGCAAAAACTCAACGCCTGGATTTCAGCCGGAGCCCCAAACAATTAAACCCTAAGTCATGTCTAAAAAAATAAAACTCATTCTCTTCGTTTTGATACTCATCATCGTGGGCGGAGTTATCTTTGTCAATCAGGGCAATACGGACCATGCAAATAAAAAAGCCAGTGCAACATTTGCTTTGACGGAAATTATGTCGAAAACAGAATCAGATACACCCAGTTTAAATAAACTGAAAGATCAATTGATCTCTATAAATGGCCCCATTAAGAATATCAAAAGGGAAAATAATGATGTTACCATCGAACTAGGACACAGCAATACTTTATCAAGTATGATTTGCCAAATGGATCAACGTCATTTGGCTGAAACAAACGAACTGGAAGTCGGTCAACATATTTGTATCAAAGGAAAATTTACAGGTTATACCTTGGATGAATTAGGACTGGGCAATACCCTCGAAATGAATTTGTGCACTATCGAAAAATAAAAACTACTTATAAAAAATAATTATGAAACAAATCATTCTCCTTTGCATGTTGTCTCTATGTATGTCATTACATGCTCAAAAATATATGACCAAAACAGGTACAGTAAATTTTACTTCCAAAGCGCCTTTAGAAACCATTGAAGGTAAGAATAAGGCCGTAAGTTGTTTGCTGGATAGTGAAACCGGAACTATAGATTTTATCGTTCTAATCAAAAGTTTTGTTTTTGATAAAAAGTTGATGCAGGAACATTTTAATGAGAATTATATGGAGAGTGATAAATTTCCAAAAGCCAGTTTCAAGGGACAAATCACCAACTTATCTGCGATTCAATTCAGTAAAGATGGGGAATACAAAGCAGATGTGAAAGGTAAACTGACCATACATGGTGTTACAAAAGATGTTTCTTATTCCGGCAAAATCATTATCCGTTCGGGCAAGTTGATTCTAGCTTCAAGCTATAGTGTATTACTGGCTGATTATAATATTGCTATTCCGGGACCTGTGAAGGACAAAGTAGCCAAAGAAGTTAAAATCAATGTGCAGGTTTCTCTTGATCAAATGAAATAAATTTAACTATGCTGGCACGCTTTCGCATCACTACTATTTTTCTGCTGATATTTCTTTCTACAAGAACTTACGCACAACCGGATTCCAGCACCAACGAATTGGAAAAGTTGTTGGAAGATGATTTGAGCAAAACACCCAAACGGGAATTCATTAATAATGCGTTCAAATCTTCCAGAGTCATCAATGGCCACTCCATGGAAATGATTGGGAAGGGCGTTTTGGATTTTCGGATTCTTCATCGCTTTGGTCAAATCAATGGTGGATTCCGCGAACTTTTTGGTTTAGATCAAGCCTCGATGCGATTTGGATTTGACCTTGGTTTAACTAAAAATATAACTATCGGTATTGGCCGAAGTACATTCAACAAGGAAGTGGATGGATTTGTCAAATACAGAATCATCCATCAACATAAAAAATACAAACCCATACCTTTCTCATTGGTTTGGGTTTCCGGTATGACGATGAATACCACGAAAATTACTGACCCTGCTTTAAATTTGTTCACCAATCGGCTGGGTTATTATCATCAAATGATCTTAGGTCGAAAGTTCGGTGAATCCTTTACCTTACAACTCTCCCCTACTTTTGTACATCGTAATCTTGTAGATTTAAAATCAGATAATAATGACCTCCTCGCCGTTGGTGTAGGTGCCCGTGTGAAATTAACCAATCGAAGTGCCATCATTTTGGACGCATTTCCGATTGCATACGGCGCCAGATCCAATGATTATCAATGGCCGATATCGATTGGCTTTGATATTGAAACAGGTGGTCACGTTTTCCAATTGCATATTTCAAATACCCGCGGAATGAACGAAAAAGCTTTTATTGGCGAAACGACTCAGCGATGGGATAAAGGTGAAATACAAATAGGATTTAATCTCTCTCGAGTGTTTACAGTGATGCGAAATATCGATACAAGTTGGTAGTCCATTTATCTGGTCTCCATATATTTTAGGAAGCCGACTTCCTCCCTCAACTTTCTCTGCTCATCAAGTCCACATAAAATGGTCATACTCAGACAAACCACCTTTGAGTTTGAAAAATTAAAATCATGAAAAAAAATAATTAGAGCTTGCTGATTAACGTGAAAATAGTTGATTCCAGTACATGATGGAGTAATTTTCG
>DAIRSC010000209.1:0-4606 GCA_036804585.1 Chitinophagaceae bacterium | reverse complement strand
AACCAGCGCTTCCGTAATTTCCAACGGGCATGTCGTATCCAATATTATTTATTCGCAGAAAATTCATGAACAATACGGAGGTGTAGTGCCTGAACATGCCTCCCGTTTGCACATTCGTCATATTCTGCCAGTTGTGCAAGAAGCCATGACCCAATCAGGAATCGCGCTCGAAAATCTGAATGCCATTGCTTATACACAAGCGCCCGGCCTTATCGGCGCCTTACTAGTAGGGTCTACTTTTGCAAAAGGCTTAGCGTGGTCGCTCAATATTCCAACGCTGGCGATTCATCATATGAAGGCCCATGTTTTAGCCAACCTCATCGAAAAGCCGGATATTTCTTTTCCCTTTCTTTGTTTGACTGTTTCCGGAGGACATACCCAAATCGTACAGGTGGATAGTCCATATGAGTTAAAAGTTATCGGAGAAACCATTGATGATGCTGCTGGGGAGGCTTTTGATAAATCAGCTAAAATGCTCGGATTGCCTTATCCCGGCGGGCCGCTCATAGATCATCATGCATCCAATGGTGATCCCAAACGTTTTGTTTTTGCCAAACCGCAAATTGAAGGACTTAACTTCAGTTTTTCGGGTGTCAAGACATCGATTCTCTATTTTTTACAAGCTGAACTTAAAAAGGACGATCAATTTATTGCGAATAATCTCAACGATCTTTGTGCCAGTATTCAATATACCATTGTACAAATCCTGATCACTAAGCTAAAAAAAGCAGTTAAGGAAACAGGTATTCAAACAATTACCCTCGCCGGCGGTGTGAGTGCAAACAAAGGCTTGCGCAACACTCTGACACTGGAAGCGCAAAAACATCATTGGCAACTTCACATCCCATCTTTTGAATATTGCACCGATAATGCCGCCATGATTGCTATGGCCGCGCATTATGCTTATTTGAACAAAGAATTTGCAAGTGATTGGCAAAGTGCAAATGCCCGTGGGTCTTTCTAGCGACAATGAATCCAGTTCTCTTATTGATTGATTAACCGAATTCATTTTGAATAATCTCTACTCTGACCAAATCGAGTTGAAGAAGAATAAAAAAACAAAGCAGTTACTTTTGGGGCAACTGCTTTGTTCATATTGAGCTATAATTTTTGGAAAGGTTAGGCTGCCTTGTCTGCTTCAATTTTGGCGATAATTTTCGCTTCAATTTCGTCAGCCATTTCAGGATTATCCATTAAAATTTGTTTGACAGAATCACGGCCCTGGCCTAACTTGTTGGTGTCATAACTGTACCAACTACCACTTTTTTGAATGATTCCATGGTCAACGCCCAAGTCAATGATTTCACCTGTTTTACTGATACCTTCTCCGAAAATGATATCAAACTCAGCTTGGCGGAATGGAGGCGCCACTTTATTTTTGACCACTTTCACACGAGCGCGGTTTCCGATAGCTTCATCTCCATCTTTAATTTGACTGATGCGGCGAATGTCAATTCTGACCGAAGCATAGAATTTTAAGGCATTACCACCGGTGGTTGTTTCAGGATTACCAAACATGACGCCAATTTTTTCACGTAACTGATTGATAAAAATGCAACAACAACCGGTTCTTGAAATCGTGGCAGTGAGTTTGCGAAGAGCCTGACTCATCAAACGGGCCTGAAGCCCCATTTTACTATCTCCCATCTCGCCTTCCAATTCCCCTTTAGGCACGAGGGCGGCAACCGAGTCGATCACCACCAGGTCAATAGCACCGGAAGAAATTAAACGATCGGCAATTTCCAAAGCCTGTTCCCCGTAATCCGGTTGAGAAATGAGCAGATTATCAATATCCACACCTAATTTTTTTGCATAGGATGCATCAAACGCATGTTCCGCATCAATAAAGGCACAAATGCCTCCTTTCTTTTGCGCCTCTGCAATGGCATGAGTCGCAATGGTTGTTTTACCTGAAGATTCAGGTCCGTAAATTTCAACGATACGACCTCTTGGAAATCCTCCAATTCCTAACGCCAGATTGACGCCCAAAGAACCTGTAGAAATACTGTCCATTTCCACTACTTCTTTATCCCCTAATTTCATCACTGATCCTTTTCCATAATCTTTATCGATTTTTTCCATTGTAAGCTTGAGGGCCTTCAATTTTTCATTGTCCATTGTTGCTGATGCTGCCATTTTACTGTGTTTTAAACAAATGTATTAATTAATGTTATTTCTAGCCTTGGTGTTGATAAGTTTATCCGCAGGCCGGTGTTCCGGTGATTCACCGGAACCCGGAACGGACATACTAACCTTTATTCAGTGCAAACATAGCCTAGGTGATACGTAAGGAGTTTACGCACTAAATATTCCTGTAAAATTATTTTTTGTATGGCTATCTGAATGACTGATTGAGTCAAATCAAAAAATTCTGTTTAAACGATCAACTTTGAGTGCTTAATCAGTTTTTAGGATCTTTAAAGGACAAAAGAAATCGCTGCTTGTTTGATGCATCTATTTCCCTTGTATGACCACAACAATTTCTCCTTTTGGAGGATGGGCCTCATAATAAACAGATACCTCTGACAATGGTCCGATTTGATGTTCTTCAAATTTTTTGCTCAATTCCCGGCATACACAAACCGGTCGTTCGGGACCAAAATAATTTTGTAATTCCAGCAGGGTTTTTACCAATCGATGCGGGCTTTCATAAAATACTATACATCGGTTTTCATCAGCTAATTGGGTCAATAAAGTATGGCGACCTTTTTTCGGAGGTAAAAATCCTTCAAAAACAAACCGATTAATCGGGAATCCACTGACCACCAAAGCAGGTACAAAGGCCGTTGCACCGGGCAGGCATTCCACTGGAATATTTTCCTGCACACAAGCCCGAACAAGCAGAAATCCCGGATCAGAAATGGACGGGGTGCCTGCATCACTGATTAATGCTAATTGTTTTCCCGACTTTAATTCCTCAATCAGTTTGGAAAGTATTTTATGTTCATTATGTAAATGGTTACTCCAAACTGGTTTCTGAATCTGATAATGCTGCAACAGAATACCACTTGTGCGGGTATCTTCGGCAAGAATTAAATCTACAGACTTTAAAATTTCGATAGCTCGAATGGTCATATCCCCAAGGTTTCCTATTGGTGTTGGAATAATATAAAGTTTCATACCCCTTAAATTCTAATTATTGTGATTGACCATAAAAAGCGCCAAGATACAGATTCCTGAAAACAATTTGTAAGTCAGTCAGATTTACCTCAATCATCAATGATGTCATTCCGGTAGGCTGGAGCACCTACTAGGGAATGTGAACTGTTTTGAAATAAATAGGGGCTGTTTTTTAAGGTGAAAGCAAATCATATCATTGCATTTTGGGTTGAATTGCGCTTATTTAAATGCACGGTAATTTTTCATATCTCTTCAATAAGCTTGCAGTTTTTCTCTGATTTTCACTTCTCATATTCATCTTCAAATTCGGCGTCATCGTCCAAGGTCTCTACAAAAGTACTATCTCATGAGCGCTTCCTTGAATATGAAGCGCCAGTGAGATAAACAACAGCCCCTAAATAAATTCTCATGGATGAATTCAATCACCAATGCTTGCAAGGGTGACAACCGGACCATTTTAGGCACATTGGTTTGCATAAAGTAAATTAAAATCACTTTCTTTTTCTCCTCCATTTTTTGAAGCGTTTTTCATAACTTTACCTAACATGACCATGACGGATAAATACTTACTTTCAGAAGAGGAGGAGAAGAAACTTATTTTAAGAGAGTATCGTGGTTTGCTCAGACAACTTAAACACCGATTAAAGAAAGGAGATAAAAAACTGGTACGTCGCGCTTTTGAAGTTGCCGCAGATGCGCACAAACACATGCGACGTAAATCGGGTGAGCCTTACATATTACATCCTTTGGCAGTTGCCCGTATCGTGGTCGAGGAGATAGGCTTGGGCGTCACTTCAGTTATTTGTGCATTGCTTCACGATACGGTTGAAGATACTGAAGTGACACTCAAAGAAATTGAACTTGAATTTGGCTCAATACCCTCCAGAATTGTTGAAGGACTCACCAAAATTTCAAATGTAGTAGAAACCAAGCACACGCCACAACAAGCTGAAAATATCAAGAAAATTCTCCTCACACTCGCCGATGATCCCAGGGTGATCTTGATAAAAATTGCCGATCGACTGCATAATATGCGGACACTCGAAAGTATGAGCGGCGACAAACAACTCAAAATTGCCAGTGAAACCTCTTACTTGTACGCACCATTGGCGCATCGTTTAGGTTTGTATGAAATTAAAACTGAAATGGAAGACCTCTGTTTGAAAATTACCGACAGAGAGGTTCATGATGAAATAGCGCAGAAACTCAATGATACCAAGCGCGAAAGAACCCGATATATCAACGAGTTTATTAAACCCATTCGCGAGGAGCTGGAAGTCAATCATTTCGATTTTGAAATTTATGGCCGTCCCAAATCCATTCATTCTATCTGGAATAAAATGCGAACCAAACATGTCACTTTTGAGGAGGTGTATGATTTATTCGCTATACGCATCATCTTAAAAACGGAGCATGAGAAGGAAGCCTGCTGGATAGTTATTTCTATAATTACCAACCATTATCAGCATAGTGTTGAACGACTGCG
>DAIRSC010000208.1:0-4627 GCA_036804585.1 Chitinophagaceae bacterium | reverse complement strand
AAGTGAACAAATTTCCGATTCCTCCATCAATGTCCACCCATGAGTCGGCGCGCGTGGCTCCGGTGAGCGCACTGATTTGATAAAATTGCTCCTTTTTCGACATCAAATGCATGGCAAGTGCCTTCAGCATCAAGCCCCTTTGATGAAATGTCATTTTGCGAAGTGCAGGATTCCCGACCCGACGGGCATAATGCATCATTTCTGCAAAATCCAGTCCACTGCTGTCTGCCCGGTAAACAGCCTCACCAGTAAAGGCCTTACACAAAGCAGTTAGCAACTGGCAGGGCAAGCCTTGGAAATGCATCTCTTCAGCAAAATCCAGACCTCTGCTGTCTGCCCTGTAAACAGCCTCACCTTATATGGCATTAATCAAAGTTTCTCCTTTTTCCCCGCTACTGATCCATTGTCCGGCAGCATAATTATCTAAAGCAATTAATGACATTTTTTGAAATTTTTCCAAATATAGAACATCAGGTTTAGGTCGGAAATATTTTCAGCATTCCGGAGAGAGATTGTGTTCGAATTCCTTCCAAGTAAAAAGTCTGCTACGGACGGAAATGTCTTAAACAGTTCGCTCCTCGGTTATACTGACGCCAAGCAAGTCGACAAAATAAAATTGTAAACTTTCACTTGAACGTTTCTTTGTTAAAAGGACCATAATTGTGCGTAAATGGGGTAGAATACTGGAAAATAGATGGAAAGAATTTAAAAATAACAAGGAAGTCTATGATAACCATTACCTTTGCGCGCAAATTTAAGAAATGGAAGAAGTATTTATCGTATCGGCGGTCAGAACCGCAGTTGGGGGTTTTGGGGGCGCATTAAAAGATTTTTCAGCTCCGCAATTGGGCGCAGTGGCTATCAAAGAAGCCATATCGCGTGCACGAATTCCAGTCAATGATGTTCAGGATGTATTGATGGGTTGTGTGATGCAGGCTGGTGTTGGTCAGGCTCCGGCCAGGCAGGCTGCAAAATTTGCAGGTTTACCGGATGCAGTCAATTGTACTACGGTTAATAAAGTTTGTGCAAGTGGATTGAAAGCTGTGATGCAAGCTGCTCAGAGCATTAAACTGGGCGATGCTGAAATTGTGGTTGCGGGTGGAATGGAAAGTATGAGTAAAGTGCCTTTTTACGCAAATACGATGCGTTGGGGAAATAAATATGGAAATGTCATCCTGGAAGATGGCATTGTAAAAGATGGATTGCTTGATGTTTACCATAATTATCCGATGGGTAATGCTGCGGAATTATGTGCAAAAGAATGTCAAATCAGTCGAGAAGATCAGGATGCCTATGCCATTGAAAGTTACAAGCGCAGTCAGGCTGCTTGGGAAGCAGGAAAGTTTGATGCGGAGATTGCGGCCGTTGAAATTCCTCAGCGTGGCGCTGAACCAAAGCTATTTAATAAGGACGAAGAGCCTTTCAATGTTAAGTTTGATAAAATTCCCACATTAAAACCTGTTTTTATTAAAGACGGAACAGTGACTGCGGCGAATGCAAGTACAATGAACGATGGAGCTTCGGCGCTGGTATTAATGCGGAAAAGTAGAATGGACGCCTTAGGATTAAAACCTTTGGCAAAAATTTTGGCTTATGCTGATGCAGAGCAGGCTCCGGAATGGTTTACCACCGCTCCAAGTTTGGCCATTCCAAAGGCGGTTGAGAAGGCTGGATTAAGTTTGAATGATATTGATTTTTTTGAAATCAATGAAGCCTTTAGTGTGGTTAGCATAGTGAATAATCAAAAATTGAAATTAGATCCCAATAAAGTGAATGTAAATGGTGGTGCCGTTTCTTTGGGGCATCCATTGGGTAGTAGCGGTTCTCGAATTTTAGTAACCCTGATTCATGTTCTACAACAAAATAGCGGCCGTTATGGGGTTGTTGGGATTTGTAATGGAGGTGGCGGTGCTTCCTCGGTGGTGATTGAACGTTGTTAATTTTTTCTCGAAATAGAGCCTGCATTCATTAAATTCGATGAATGATTGTTTTCTTATCGCAAATAATAACAAAGGATGGAAATAGGAACACAAATTCTCTTAATTTTGGAGAACCAAGGCTTTTGAAGGTGAAAAGCGTCAAAAGCTAGCCAACCAAAACAATTAAAATGACCTTACAGCCCATAAAGACTTTAAGATCGATTCGAAATTCGATGCGGCTAACGTTGAGGGGGCTTTTGTTGGTAACATTCATGATGCCAAAGATTGTTTTTGCATCCCATCTTTTTGGTGGTGAAATTGGATATACCCATATCACGGGCAATACCTATGAAATCACCCTTACACTTTATGGCGATTGCAGTGGTCAGGCCTATCCAAATCTTTTTTCTTCTTCACCCAGCATAGCTATTTATAATGGAAATTCTGGTGTTGCAAATCTGAATCTATCTCTGGTAGGTACTCCCGGCTTAGAGGTGACCCCAGTTTGTCCCGCCGAGCAGAATAATACCCTTTGTGCGAATCCTGGCGGGGGGACAATTCCCGGTGTTTCGCAATTTATTTTTAAAGGAACCTATACACTGAACGGCGCATCGGCAAATTGGCGCTTCATATTTACCGGAAATTTAGGGGGTAATTCCGGTGCAGGAAGAAGTCAGACCATTTCGAATATTGATCAGGGAAGCGGTTTCACAACGATGTCATTAGAAGCCACTTTGAATAACCTGAACGGTCCAAATAATTCGGCAATTTATAGTACGATTCCCACACCATTTGTTTGCATCAATTTATTACAGCAATATAATCAAGGCGGGATAGATCCGGATGGTGATTTATTAAGTTACGCGCTTACGCCCGCTTTAAATGGAAATACCGGTTCTTCGGTAAATTATCAATCAGGGTATACCTATCAGGAACCGCTGCAAACTGCACCTGGCAGTTTTACTTTTTCATCGGCCAATGGGCAAATGACCTTTTTACCGAATATGGTTCAAAATTCTGTTGTAGTCAGTATTGTTACTGAAACAAGAAATGGGGTGGTGGTTGGAACTAGTATGCGAGAAATGACTATTGTGGTATTGAGTAATTGTAATAATCAATCGCCGGGCGGAAGTATTGTTTCAACCACCGGAGGGACCATCGATTCATTCAATGTTTTGCGTATTTGTAATGCTGATAGTCTGGTTCAATTTAGTATACAATGTGCCGATCCGGATGGAGGGGCTATTCAGGTGTCACTGAGTGGAATGCCTGCTACAGCCAGTACTACGATTAATGGCAATCAAACAACAAGTCCGGTTATTTTGGTTAATTATATTGTACCACAGCCATTTACACCGGGGCAACAAACATTTTATGTCACCTATCAGGACGATGGATGTCCTTTGTCGTCCAAACAAACCATCGCTTACACCATCATCTTAGAAAATCCTCTTACTGTCGGTGTATTGACAGAAACTGTATCCTGTTTTCCGGGTAATGATGGAAGCATACAAGTAAATGGCAATAGCACAAATGGCAACCTACAATATACACTGGATGGTTTGAACTATCAATCGAGCCCATTGTTTAGTGGATTGTCGACAGGAGAATATACGCTTACATTGCGTGATTCAAAAGGGTGCAAAATTCAATATCCCGTTTCTATTTTGCCCAGCACCATTCCGGTAATTGATTCATTTCGTTTAAAGCAAATCAGTTGCAGAGGATTGGCAGATGGTGAAATTACTTTGTTTGTGAACCCTCCCGGAATCAACAACACATATACACTGCTTCCGTTTGGATTGAGTCAAAGTGCAGCAACCTTTACAGCGGTTCAACCGGGCAATTATAATATTGTTGTGAGTACCGACAAAGCCTGTAGAGATACCATTTCCTTCACGATGGAGGATCCCCCACAGCTGGAATTTAAGGATATTGACATTCAAGCACTATACTGTGATTTGGAAAATGGTCGAATACGGGCAAGTTCTAATTTCACGGACGGTCTTATTTTTTCTCTGAGTCCGGGTATTCGTATCAGCGCCACCGGTTTATTTGAAAATTTGGATGATGGGTATTATACCTTGAGTATAAGGAATGCCAATGGCTGTGTTACAGATAGTTTAGTATATGTTGGTATTGACTCCAATCAATTACAAAACACACTTCAACTCACGCATTTAACTTGTAAGGGTACCGGCATAGAAGGAAAAGCAGAAGTGATTTCTACAGGAGGCATTCCTCCATACAGTTATTTATGGTCGGGAAAACCGGAACAAACTGGGGCGGAAGCGACGAATCTTTATTATGGTTATTATTCGGTGCAGGTGACTGATGCAAGGGGCTGTCAAAAGAACGAACGATTTTATATCAATCCGGGCAATTGTTGTGAAGATGTTTTTGCGCCGAATGCTTTTACGCCGAATTCAGATGGTGTGAACGAACGATGGGGCATTAAAACCACAGCAGGCATGGATATTGAGCGATTTGCTATTTTTAATCGTTGGGGCCAAAAGGTATGGCAAGCATATGATCAGCGAGAAGAATGGGATGGTAAATTTGCTGAAAGAGATGCTGCATCCGGCACCTATTATTTTATGCTCTATTATACCTGTATGACGGATGGAAAAGAATACATGCGGAAAGGGGATATGCTGTTGATTCGTTAATACGATAACACACTGAATAAAAATAAACTGGGACTGCTG
>DAIRSC010000207.1:0-4716 GCA_036804585.1 Chitinophagaceae bacterium | reverse complement strand
AAAATTCAAAAAGCCTTGAACTTTTTTGCCAAATGACTTTTGAAATGGTCTCAAAGCAGCGAAAAAATGAAAAAGGAAAGGGATGAATAGCCTGAATTTTAACGCAAATTTTTCAGGTCTTTTGGTGCGTTAGGTTAAATGTTAGGTCTATTGCAATTTTTGAGAAAGGAAACCAAAATAGTTTTAGAAGCAGGTAGATTTTAATACCTTCGCCAACGTGAATTTCAAGATTATAGTTGCACTCTGCCTGATTTTCTGTTATGGAATATCCGGCACGGGTTTCGCTCAGGTGGCTGCTCCTCCTGTTTTACCCTCCATGAGTATTGTTACCGAAAATGCCGAAAATATTTTGAGCTGGACTTCACAATTTGATGGCGTGAAATCTATAGCCGTGCAAAGGTCGGCAGATAGTGTTCGAAATTTTGTTACAATCGGTGTGCTGAGTAGTCCTAAAAAAGGGATTCAAAGGTATGTGGATGAATTACCCTTGGCCGGAAAAAATCACTATCGGTTGTCGGTAAATTTTGCGGGCGATTTGGAGTGGTTCAGTAACACGTATAAAGTATATCTGGATTCAGCGATTATAGCGAATTCCAAGAAAGAAACCAATAAACCAGCAACCACAAAATCGGTGCCGATTAAAGATTCCGTGATTCATAACAATACCGCTTCAACGCCTAAATCGACCGAGTTTCATTATACGCCATCCACACATGTTTATACCAATCCATATACAGGGCATATTAATATAACCTTGGAGGATGCTTTGAGTAAAAAATATTCATTGCGATTTTTTGACCCTAACAAAAATGAAGTCCTAAAAGTGTCCCGTATTTCGCGGCCCAATTTGGTATTGGACAAAAATAATTTTAATGCCAAAGGCACCTTTCAATTTCAGTTGTTTGAAGGGAATGAATTGAAGGAGACCGGATATATCACCATTTACTAGATGGAGGATCAAATTACTTCACAGTAATTCAAATCAAAATACCCAAGAATGTCGTTCGCATAATCTTTGGTGAAATAGATTTTCGGGCTGTATTTGCCAAATACAGGATACTTTATTTTCTCCTGACCTTGTATGTCATAGTTGTAACCCACTAAAAAAAGTCTAGGTTCTTCTTTCATCCGGACTTTGTAAATACGGCGGTGACCGGCTGTTTTAAACCATTCTGAAATGGGTTCTGCATCATATTCAAAGACTTTCTGCAATTTAACCCGATATATTTCCCGGCCCTGATCAAAATGGTCGGAGAATATCAAATTAAAATTGTGAACATAGCAGGACAAACAATAATCGCCTTTAATGACAGCCGGAGTCTCCATATCTCCGATTATTTCGACATCCAAGCCAATATGGTCCCAAAAAGCAGCAAGCCTTGCATTGCGTTTTTGAATAGTTTGTTTGAGGTCCTTGCTCATAGGACGCTTCATCGTAGTTCTTTCTATCGCCATACCTCGAATTTGATTTGGATGTCCTGGTGCAAAAATAACCTTAATATTCAATCAATTATTCTGCCAATTTGTAAATTTCAACGCAAATAACTTAGGAGAAGAGTTGATAAACCAACCAGGAACTGATATAAGCCACGCCTCCCATGAGTGTAAACTGAAGAATAGGGTATTTCCATTTTCCGGTTTCGCGTTTTACAATAGCCAGTGTACTCACACATTGCATCGCAAAGGCGTAGAAAATCATCAATGACATACCCGTAGGTAATCCGTAAACTTTTTGGCCATCGCTAAAGGCTGCAGACTGCATTTTTTGTTTTAATGTTTTTTCATCCTCTTCATCTACACTGTATAAAGTGGCCATAGTGCCTACAAACACTTCGCGGGCTGCAAAAGAAGTGATCAGGGCGATTCCGATTTTCCAGTCATAACCCAATGGTCGGATAGCCGGTTCAATACTTTTACCAACAATTCCTGCAAAGGAATTCTCTAATTCGGATCGTGATGGTTTGCCATTTTCATCAGGGCCATATGAGGATAAAGCCCATAGAATCACTGAAATCAACAAGATGATTTTACCGGCATCGGTTACAAAAACCCTTGCTTTTTGTACCATCGTAATTCCAGCGTTTTTCCATCTGGGCATTCGATAAACCGGCAATTCCATGAGGAATATGCTTTTTTCCATTTTTGCGATAAAACGATTCATCACCCATGCTGCCAAAAGTGCCATCAGAAACCCAAGAATGTATAAAGCCATCATCATCAGGCCCTGCAGGCTAAAGAATCCCCACAACTTTTGTTCAGGAATCACGAGACCAATTAAAATCGTATACACCGGCAATCGGGCGCTGCAACTCATGAATGGGGTGATTAGTATGGTGATGAGTTTTTCTTTTTTGTTTTCAATGGTCCGGGCGGCCATAATTGCCGGCACGGCACAAGCAGTGGCACTAATCATGGGCATGACCGACTTGCCATTTAGTCCCACGCTTCGCATGAGGCGATCGGTTAAAAAGCTGATTCGCGACATGTACCCTGAATCTTCTAACAAGGTGATCATTCCAAATAAGAACATGATTTGTGGAATAAAAACCACGATACCGTTGATGCCAGCTAATACGCCATCTACCAATAAATCTGTCAAAAAACCGCCGGGCATTAGTTCTTTCAAACGATGTAGACTCCATGAAAATCCCTGGTCAATCCAATCCATTGGGAATTGTGCCAGCCAGAAAACACTCTGAAACATCATGAACAAAACGAACAATAAAAACAAATAGCCATAAACCGGATGTAACAAATATTCATCCCATTTCCGGCTCCGCAGTTCTAGTTTTTGTGGGTCGGTTTCAAAAACAGATACCTGCATGATTTTTTTGATGCGCGCATATCTGAGTAATGTTTCCTCTGCTTGTAAACGGGTTTTATTAAATGATAGTTTTTGTAATTCTTCTGCCAGTGATTGTTTAGAGGCTTCACTGATGATACTCAATTTCGGAAAAGCACCTGCAAAATGAAGAGCTGCATAGTCACTGCTGACAGTCTTGTATTTTTTAACCGTTGCAATTATTTCAGGTGCCAGATGTTGATGATCAATAAAGTCTCGTTGTGGGATTTCGTAGTGACCAAGAATGATGGACGCCAATTGTTTTTTTAATTCAGCAATGCCTTTGTTGTTACGCGGATTAATAGCCACCACCGGATAGCCCAGTTCCCTTGATAAGGCCGGTACATCTATTTGTAATCCCTTTTGGCGGGCGATGTCCATCATGGTTAGTGCTACAATCACGGGCTTGCGAATATCAAAAATTTGGGAACAGAAAAGAAGATTGCGTTTGAGATTAGAGGCATCCACCACGACCACCACACAATCGATTTTCACCAGCTCATCATCATCAAACAACACATCAAACGTCACCACCTCATCATCACTTTTGGGATAAAGGCTATAAGTGCCCGGTAAGTCGGTAACGTTGACCTGAAGTTCCGGACTTAGTGATAATTTGCCGGTTTTTTTATCGACCGTGACTCCCGGAAAATTGCCCACTTTTTGATTGAGGCCGGTCAGGGCATTGAAAAGCGAACTTTTTCCACTATTTGGGTTACCCACCAATGCGATATTCTGTAGCCTTTCCGTCATGAACTGCGCAAATCTAAGGCATACTCCCAGCTTGCGGTTGTGCAATCGGGAAATTTATCGGTTCGAACCCGGATTTGGCCATGTCCTAAAAGCAACTTTAAGGTGTATTCCGTCCATAGGATTTGGGCTTCAGTAAAAATCATCTTGTCAGGAGTACACGTCGGGTTGTACTTTTACAAACTATGCTTCAATTGAAATTTAAATCAATTTCCACCCCTTTCAAACAACCATTTACCACCGCTCATGGGCTCAAAACCCATCAGGAAGCCTTACTCATTGCATTAGGGTTTAATCAAATCACCGGGTTTGGTGAAGCGCCTGCTATTCACTATTATCAGGTGAGTGTTGAGGATATGATTCAAAAATTACAGAGTAAGTCTGAAATGATAGAACGTTATGTGATGAATGAACCTGAGCGATTTTGGCATTATTGCCATCATTTGTTTCCAAATGATCCTTTTTTAGTTTGTGCATTGGATATGGCCTACTGGGATTTGTATCTAAAATATACCAAAAAGGATCGCAAAGCGCTTTGGAATATTCCCGATCAGGAAGGTCCCTTGACGGATTTTACCATTGGTTTGGATGAGCCGGAAAAAATGTTGGCCAAGTTAAAGGAAATGCCCTGGCCTATCTATAAAATCAAAGTATCGGAACCGGAACATTTGAAAATGCTTCAACTTTTACGTCAACATACGGGTGCGAAAATCCGAATTGATGCCAATGCTTCCTGGACGTTTGAGGATGCTGTAAAATTATTACCGGAGTTAGAAAAATTAAAAATTGAACTCATTGAACAACCCTTATCTGAGGCGGAAAATGAAGCCATGGTAGAATTAAAAAAACACAGCAGCATACCTTTCATAGCGGATGAGTCATGTGTGAATGAAGCGGATATTGAAAAAATTGCCAAAGGGTTCGATGGCATCAATATCAAATTGACTAAATGCGGAGGAATTACGCCTGCCATGAGGATGATTGAAAAGGCAAGGGCAATGAACTTATCGGTCATGATGGGATGCATGAACGAAACGGAAATCGGAACTACTCCTTTGGTTCACATGCTGCCATTACTGGATTACTCCGATATGGATGGCCCCTGGTTAATTGATGTGCCGGAC
>DAIRSC010000206.1:0-4720 GCA_036804585.1 Chitinophagaceae bacterium | reverse complement strand
AAGGGCTGTACCACAGTACTATCCCTCGAACGCTCCCTTGAATTTGAAGCGCCTATGAGATAATCAGCAAGCCCTAAATAAGAGAAATAAGAAGGAAAGGATGGAAGATGTTTCATCATCAATGTCTATATAAAAATACCAGATCTTTGCAGAACATGGATAAGGACATTAATTCTGAATCGCAAAACCATTATGGTTTCAATACCGCATCCATGTAATCGGTTATCTTTTGCATCAGGTGTACCCGATCCTTGCCGCGCACATTGTGAGGATGTCCGGGATACACAAAATAATCCAGGGGTACACCTTCATCCACACAACGTTTTACGAAGCGAAGTGAATGTTGCCAAACAACGACATCATCATCCGTTCCGTGTATCATGAGTAATTTACCTTTCAGATTTTTTACTTTGTCAAACAATACATTGGCTTTATAACCTTCCGGATTTTGTTCCGGGGTATCCATATATCGTTCAGTATACATCACTTCATACATACTCCAATCAAGCACTGGACCACCAGCTACACCCACCTGGAACACTTCGGGGTGTCGCAACATAAGGGAAGTAGTCATAAATCCACCATAACTCCAGCCATGTACCCCCATTCGCTGAGCATCCACATATGGCAATGATTTTAAATAATTCACCCCTTGTAATTGATCTTGCATTTCGAGTGTACCCAGTTGTCGGTGTATGGCACTTTCAAATTGGTGCCCACGATTGCTGCTCCCTCTTCCGTCCATCACAAAAACGATATAACCTTTTTGGGTAAGTAAATCATACCATAGATTACCGGAGGCGGGAAACCCATCTTTAATCAATTGAACATGGGGGCCATTGTATAAATACACGATAACCGGATACTTTTTAGTCGCATCAAATTCAGCGGGCAACATCAGTTTTGCAAACAACTTTGTACCATCCTGTGCAAGTAATTCCAAATTGGTGACGGCTGCCAATTGAACAGAATCCAATGGATTATTAGCGGTAAAAATTCTCTTCTCTGTCCTGGTTCGCGTGTTTACAATTTCAATATTTCGTGGCATAGAAGCATTTTGATAGACATCGATGAGGTACTTCCCGTCAGGGCGGACCATGGCTTGGTGGTTGCCCTTTACTGAACTCAAGGAACGGATAACACCCGTTTGGATATTCACCGCGTAAACATTTCTTTGCAATGGGCTTTCTTTCGTGGAAGTAAACAAGAGCTCATTTCCTGCTTCATGTTCACCAATGATTTCGTTGACCAGCCATTCGCCCTTTGTAATTTGGCGAATCAAGCGACCATCTGTTTTATACAAATAAAGATGCATAAATCCATCTCGCTGACTCCACCAAATAAACTGATTGGTTTGATTTTTCATAAAGTATAAGGCATGTTGTGGTTCTACATATTTATCATGCTTCTCTTCCAGAATGGTTCGGATCAGTTCTCCATTTTTTGCATCATAACAGTTTAATATCAGGTGATTTTGATCGCGGTTTATAATGGAGAGATAAATATAATTTTCATCAGGACTCCACGTAACAGTTGTGAGATACTGATCTTTCGGCCCGGTAGTATTGAGGTAAATAGTTTGCTGTGTCGCGGGATGATAAACCCCCAATGTCACCTGATGTGAAGTACGCCCTGAAAAAGGATATTTGATACTTTTACTTTGAGCCGGCGTGGTTGACCAGTCAACCACGGGATAATCCTCAACCATACTTTGATCCATGCGGTAAAATGCGAGCGCACTGCCTTTGGGCGACCAAAACAAACCTTCGCTAATTCCAAATTCATCTCGATGCACCGAAGTGCCGTATAAGATATTGGCTTGTCCATCGTTGGTGATTTTTTTAGCACTCTCATCCATTTTACCCACATATAATTGAAAATCTTTTACATACGCCACCTGTTTGGAGGCCACATGTAAATGCATGTGCTCAGTGCCATCTTCCAATTGACCTAGGATATCTGTTCGCATCGAGTCGCTCGGAGAAACCAAAAATTGAATCCATTTATTCTCATGGGTAATATAAAAGCGCTGATCGTCTAACCATTCGATGAGTGGAAAATTTTTCAGTGCTTTCAGTCCTAATTTAGTCAAATCCTTATTCATTCTTTCGAGAGAAATGGCAACCTCAGATTCAAAACTGAGGGGATCAACCTGCATGATGACATTTTCTTTTTCATTGCTCACCACATAAGCGTATTTGGAACCACTCCATTTTAATTGCTTCATGTTTTTAACAGCCAGATTGCTGTTCAATCCCAAAACCGCTTCGGTCATGGTCAGTTTTCGTTTTTGGGCTGTGGCCATTAAGGTTGAGGCCAACAGTAACAGGAATATCCATTTTCTCATGATTCAAAGATAATTGCCACTTTGCATAGATATTGGAAGGTAACTGCTTTTTTTTAAGAAGTGTATGAGGAAGACGTATTCTTAGAAAAATCTCAGGCCTTCAGATATTTTAATATCTATTGAGAAAAACAACTTCAGTAAAGATCGGATGAGTCAATCATTCAGATTCTTCAAAGCGCAATAACTCTTCAAACAGCACTTCGTATTCCGTTTGTTTGGGTAATAATTTCGTAATTACCGACTGATAGGCTTGTTCCGTTTCCTGAAACAGCACTTTGTTGGCATAAGTATCCGGAGCCGCTAATTTATTTTCAAGCTCTGTCTTACTTTTTTCCAATTGTTGAATTTCCTCTTCCAGCTTCGTAAACCGGCTTCGTAATTTTTTTTCCTCTTTTTGTTTTTCTTTGAAAGCAGATGTGTTTTGTTTGGGTACTTGAGATTGAATTTCTGCCACTTTGGGCGAGGCTTCCGGTAGGGCTAAGGATGTTTTTTCATTTTTAAATCGCTCACATTCGTTATAGGTACCATTAAAAATCTTTATTTCTCCATCTTCAATTTGCCAGATTTGCCGGGCAGTTTCCTGAATAAAATACCTGTCATGCGATACCAATACTACGGTACCTTCAAATTGATTAATGGCTTGAACCAACATTTTTACCGACGACATATCGAGGTGATTGGTCGGTTCATCCAATAATAAAAAATTCGCTTTACTGATAATACATTTGGCGAGAGCTACCCGGGCCTTTTCACCCCCGGAAAGAATTTTTATTTTCTTAAAAACATCATCCCCTCTGAATAAAAAACAGCCCATTAATTCGCGCAATTCCTGCTCCGTTTTTCCACTTCCACATAATTTCAATTCTTCAAGGATATCATGATCCATGTGTAGAGCTTCAATTTGATGTTGGGCATAAAAAGAGATGTCGGCATTATGCCCTCCAATAATCTCACCCTCACAGTCTTCGGTTTGTGCGATGAGTCGTAATAAAGTTGACTTCCCCTTTCCATTGGCACCTATCAATGCTATTTTATCACCCCGGTTTACCTCTGCAGATGCATTTTTGAGGATTTGTAAATCACCATAACTTTTGCTGACCTGGTTCAGGGTACATAAAATTTTCCCGGGTTGACGTTCTAAAGAAAAACGAAATAAAATTTTAGCCGTTTCACTGATTGGTGCTTCAATGCGTTCTAAACGATCAAGTTTTTTTACCAAACTTTGAGCCTGGGTGGCTTTGGATGCTTTCGCACGAAAACGTTCAATGAATCGCTCCTGTTGACGAATAAAATCTTGTTGATTGTCATACTCTCTTTGCTGAAATTCAGCCCTCACCTCCTTTTCCTGCTCGTAAAATGAATAATTGCCGGAGTAATGATTGAGCGTTTGTTGTGAAACCTCCACCACTTTGGTTACCATGCGGTCTAAAAAATACCGGTCATGCGATACAATAATGATGGTGCCGGGATAACCATTCAAATATCTTTCAATCCACTCAATAGAAGGTAAGTCGAGATGATTGGTCGGTTCGTCGAGAAGTAAAATGTCCGGATGTTGCAGAATCATTTTCCCAAGTAATACACGCATTCGCCAGCCACCTGAAAACTCTTTGAAAGGACGTTGTAAATCGATGGTATTAAATCCTAAACCTTCCAAAATTTCAGCGGCTTTATGTTCCATTTCATAACCACCGGCAATTTCAAAATCATGGTGTAAATCGGCAAGTTTATGCAATTTTTTTTCATCTTCACTTTCATGCAACTCAATTTCCAGTTGCCTGATTTGCGCTTCTAGTTCCAATGCTTTGGCATAAGCTCCTTTGGCTACATTTAAAATATTCTCTTCAGTTTCCAAGCTTTGTAAGTCCTGATGAAAGTATCCGATACTTAAATTTTTAATCCGATTCACGGTACCGGCACTAACGGTATACTCTCCAATGAGAATTTTAAGCAAGGTTGATTTGCCAGCCCCATTCGGGCCAATTAGTCCGATACGTTCATTGGGAAAAATATGCCAGGAGGCTTCATCTAGAATTTTACGCGCACCAAATTCGAAGGTGATATTATTGAGAGAGAGTAACATATTGGGTCGAAATGCAAAAATGAACGATTCGCTGAATGTTTTCTTCTTTTTTCAAGTATTTTTACTTCCAGATGAAAAATATTTTCTGCTGGTGCTCATTTATCTATTGGTAGAATCGTGTCGCGATAAGGAGCCTGTTATCATTCAGTTGGAAAATCCCCTGAAATTACATCCCATTCATTACAGGAAAAATGTCCTCATTGAATCCTTGTGTGGAGTGTGAAAGAGCGCAGGTATTGAATCCCGCGTGCAACTCGAAGCCCTTCTATTACCGAAACAAGGGAGGATCT
>DAIRSC010000205.1:0-4759 GCA_036804585.1 Chitinophagaceae bacterium | reverse complement strand
TCTGAATTGATAAGTAAGGGGGTAGGAATACAGGGAGTACCCCAACCTTGTTTTGATTAGTTGCGAATTTATTTTGTCAGTACATGCACAATTTGCATCATATCATCCGGAAATGGTTTTCGGGTCTTGACGCAATGATTAAATGGCGTAAAGCATATTTCTCCATTGATCAGTCCGGCCATTTCATTTTTTTTACCTGCCAGAAGAGCCTGAACAGCTGCATAGCCTAAGCGACTGGATAATAAACGATCGTTACAAGTGGGAGCTCCCCCACGTTGTACGTGACCCAGTATCGTAACTCGGGTTTCTAATCCCGGAATTTTGGCCAACAAAAGTCGGCTCAATTCCTGCGCACCACCGAATTCATCGCCCTCTGCCACCACAATGATATTGGTTAATTTTTTGCGCAGCTGATCATCTTGTATATGATCAATGATCATGTCCAATGATTCGGCCTTTTCCGGAATAAATATATGTTCCGCACCGCAGGCTATTCCGCTGTAAAGTGCAATGTAGCCTGCATCTCTACCCATCACTTCCACAATAAATACACGGTCATGTGAATCTGCCGTGTCTCTTATTTTATCAATGGCCTGAATGGCCGTATTCACTGCCGTGTCGAAACCAATGGTAAAATCTGTTCCGTTTAAATCGTTGTCGATCGTTCCTGGTAAACCAATGGCTGGTATGTCGAAACGTTTAAAAAATTCAACCGCACCTCTAAAAGTACCATCACCACCAATCATAACCAAAGCGTCAATATCATGTTTCTTTAATTGTTCATAAGCTTTTTTCATGCCCTCTTCTGTCATAAATTCCTTGCTGCGTGCTGTTTTAAGGATGGTTCCTCCACGATGTATCGAATTAGATACATCCGTAGTTTGCAAGGCCTTGATTTGCCCTTCTATCATTCCCTGATAACCGCGGTAAATTCCAAAAGGCTGCAACCCTTCGTAAATAGCGGTTCGCACTATGGCTCGGATAGCAGCATTCATTCCCGGGGAATCGCCGCCCGAGGTCATCAATCCGATTCTTTGAATATTCGACATGTGATATTGGAGGTTGAGCGGTAAAGGTAGCTTCTTGAATTGATAATTTAGGAAGTCCATGGCGCTCACTTCAAAGAATTCCGGTAGAATTAAATGAACGGGTATTCTCTTCCCGATGGTTTGAACAAAACTATTTTATAGTAAGGTTCGCCTAGAATAACTCTGCTGAGTTTACTTTTGTGACGATGTCAAGCCGCATTCAATTTTTCCGAAATGTACTTTTGGTGCTTTGTTACCTTTGGTTTTGCTACTTGATGTTAAAAATCATGCTTCAATATATTCCATGGAGTCACAATGTTACTTTCCTGAATATCAAACAGCAAGCATTGAAATGGTCTTTTTACGAACCTGTTTTTTTTATCCATGTTTTTAGCAGTATCCTGCTTTTACCGCCCGGGTTGGTGCAATTTAGTCCATATGTTCGGAAGAGATGGCCACATTGGCATCGACTTTTTGGGAAAAGCTATGTTTGGCTCGTCCTGATTTTTGTTGCACCCACGGGAATCATCATGGGCGTGTTTGCCAATGGTGGATGGTCGGCGCAATTAGCTTTTAGTATGTTAGGCTTGCTCTGGTTTATGAGTACATGGTATGCCATGAAATGTGCGATGCAACGAAGATGGTTGGAACATCGCGACTGGATGATCAGGAGTTTTGCGCTCATGTTATCGGCTATTACTCTTCGTTTATGGAAATGGATTTTGGTTGCCTTGTTTCATCCTCACCCCATGGATGTGTATCGTTTGATTGCCTGGCTAAGTTGGGGGCTTAATCTGATTTTTGCAGAATACCTCATCTTTCAAATTCATCGTCGTGAAAAAATAATAAAAAAGTAGTTGGAACGCCTTATCTTGCCTACACAATTATCATTTATTTTATTATAGATTGTATCTTCATGAAAAAGCTACTCTTGCTAGGATGGTGTTTATCGTGTTTATTTGCTTGTCAAAGCGAACAGGAATCAGACTCTGAATTGGATCCCGAAATCACGGAGGCTCTGGACTCATTAGCCGAAAAGGGGCCACCACAAGTGGTTTTGGAAAGCAGGGGAGCAGTGGGCAGTTATATAGGGGCTTTTGATGGGGAAGTGATAGTATATGAAAAAAATCCAACTGCTACAAATCTAATCAATATTACCATCCATGAATTTCGCGATGGCAAAGTAAAAGGACAAAGCATTGTCGCCGGCAAAGACCGTCCTTTTTTTGGGACTTATACCGAAGATGGAAGTAATTACATCATAAAAGTTACTGAACCGGGTGATGATAAGCATGATGGACATTTTGATTTTACCCTTGATACTCTGGAATATGTGATGACCGGAAAATGGTATTGTAATGACCCCGGTGTGGCAGTCCCGGTTCGAAGTTATGTCCTAAAAAAAAGAGATTTTAAATATGTGGCTGAATATATGTTGACGGAAGATATAGTTGGGGCTGAATTCTATGATCCTACCAATCAAACCGAAAAATATGAAGCTGTTACTGCAGATGTATTAACGGTGAATGCTTCAACCGATGAATTGGAAGAAAAGGATATCGAAAATATGTATCAGGGCGATTTAGAAGTGATTCGAAATACCATTTATGCCCGACATGGTTATTCATTTCGCAATCGACGGATGCGTTATCTGTTCGATAATTTTGTGAAATGGTATATTCCGGTTTCTGTGGATGTCAGGCATAAATTAACGGTGATTGAAAAACAAAACATTGAATTAATTAAACGGTATGAAAAACATGCCGACAAGTACTATGATGAATATAGCCGTTAATGGCTCTCCTGAATAACATAAATATCCTCTACGGACTGAGGTTTCAGCCTCAGGAATCTTCTATTCAGTGCGAGGTCCAATTTCAGTTTTTCGAGAGTTTAGACATGAAAATTTTGCACTTTGAACATGCTAATTTACTGCCCGCTTTCATTTACCGAGTCGGCGTCATCCCCTGAGCCTTGGCCATCAGGCCCACCTCTCAGAGGCTTGTTTAATTTTGAACCGAGTATTTGCAGTGGCAAGCCCTAGTTACTGTGAACAAAGCCTCTAAAGGATTTGCTCAGTAACCCCGAATTGAGACCATTGCAAAAGTCATTTGGTAAAAAAACAAATTTTACAGCCTTTGGACGATGACGCTATAGTTAAAGATGCCAGTGAGAAGACATAGTTAAAAAATGAACCGAAAGCTTATTCAAGATATTTAAAAATTTACCGTGCAATTTAATGAGCACAATTCACACCAAAATGCAATGATATCAAATGCTTTCACGTTAAACAGTAGACCCTACGTATATGAAAACGGTATGATTCGTTGTTGCAATTTGGTGTGTCCAGCGGCAAAATTTGGGTTGAAGCGCTTGCGAGTTATTCAGGCGACCCTAATTAAAAAAGAACGCCTAATCCCATTTCCAGATATTCGGCACTTGCATAGTGTGTTTTTAGTTGTAACATCAAATACGCATCGCCTAGTTTATGATTGTGTAAATTTCGGATAAAGTGATAGTTTAGTCCGACTTTTTGATAGATCGGTTCACCACCCAAAGGCTTGTTTAAATAGTATCCTAATTGTAAAGGTAATCCTACGCGCCCCCACAGAAATTCATGGGCCAGAAAAACGGAGTATCGCCACGCCTGACTTTTCTCTTTACCTGGGAATAAATAGTTGTTCTTATAAAACGAACGCATTTTTTCGCTGAAGGCCGCATCCAAACCAATACTGCTTCTGAATTTTTCGCGCCAATGCCAACCACTCAGAATTCCAAATGTATAGTTAGGATATATCGGTCCATCCGTTACTTTGTCTTCCGCAAATGAGATGCTTGCTGTTGCACCAAGGATAAATTTTTTATAAGGTGAACTTCCTTTGAAATTGTTCGTAATAGTCGTTGAATGGTGTTGCGGACAATAAGCGCTGCCTATAAAAAATCCCGAAGTGTTGATGCCGTAGTTGGGCTGTCGGGCAGCAGCGTTAGAGATATGAAAAAAATGCAGGCCTGCGCGGATCGACCAATGTGGCGAGATATTCATCTTCCCCCCCAATTGAATCATCGTAAAATTGTTGATCCGACTCCCCAGGATATTGTTCATTGAATCGGAATAAGGAAGGCGATTCCATCGTTGTGTTGCAAATGCGAGTCCGCCACCTATCCGGAAAAAGAAAATCATTTTTAGGGTCTTCAAAAGACTGAATTGAATAGCAGGATAAATCCCAATAGCCGTTCCTAATTCCGAACCTCCATAATGTACCAGGGCCATATTGAATGATGTTTCGGGATAACCGTAGCGTTTATGCCAATATTGATTCCCTTGACTCTGACGCTGATAACTCAATTCGAGCGCCTGGCTGTAATTGGGAGCCTGGATATGAATTTTTGAAGTGTGTAACATAACCTTACCACCTAAGTAATTGGCTCCGAACGAAACTTGTGCCATACATTTTAATGACACAATCAAACCGAGAAAGGCTATGCTGAATATCAAACGCATTGCTTCAAAAATAACTTCTAAAACCGGTTTTGCAAGATATTAGGGTATGGTCCTCATGGTAACCAATTCAAACAATAGGCATAATCAATAAAAGTTGGATATTATTTTCTTATAGATCTATTGTTAATTTTGTTTTCGACCGTTTTTATTTGCTGGTGAGAGATTAGGTTAAAATCAATCTGTTTAGGGAAGAATAATCTGATAACACCATTTCTATTTTCTACTGTTA
>DAIRSC010000204.1:0-4777 GCA_036804585.1 Chitinophagaceae bacterium | reverse complement strand
TTAGATAAACATCGTTTTATGGAGGTGGAAACGCACATGCTGATTAAGTCAACTCCTGAAGGAGCCCGCGATTTTGTGGTTCCTAGCCGCATGCACGAAGGTCAGTTTTATGCACTGCCTCAATCACCACAATTATTTAAACAATTGCTCATGGTGGCGGGCTATGATCGTTATTTTCAAATCGTCAAATGTTTTCGGGATGAAGACCTGAGAGCAGATCGTCAGCCGGAGTTTACCCAAATTGATTGCGAAATGAGTTTCGTTGACCAGGAGGATATTCTCAACATCTTTGAAGAAATGACCAAACAGATTTTCCGCGAGGTAAAAGGGCTTGAAATGAAAGAGGCATTCCCCCGAATGACCTATGACGAAGCTATGCGGGACTATGGTAATGATAAACCGGATATTCGATTTGAAATGAAAATCCAACATATCCGTTCACTCGTGCAAGGTAAAGGATTGGGGATATTTGATGAAGCAGAGGATATCTTCGGAATTGTTGCACCGGCTTGTAGTGAGTATACCCGCAAACAAATCGACGAGTTAACGGAATGGGTGAAGCGTCCGCAAATTGGCATGAAAGGAATGGTCTATATCAAATGTATGACTGATGGCACTTTTAAAAGTTCTGTGGACAAATTTTTCGACGAAGCCGCCTTAAAGCAAATTGCAACTTCTTGTCATGCTATGGCCGGCGATTTGATTTTCATTTTAGCCGGACCGCTCGCCTTGACCCGCAAAGCCATGAGCGAATTACGATTGGAAATGGGACAGCGTTTAGGCCTGAGGGCTACTGACCATTTCAAACCACTTTGGGTAACCGACTTTCCTTTGTTTGAATATGATGCGGAAGAAGATCGTTACATCGCCTGCCACCATCCTTTCACTTCTCCGAAACAGGAACATTTGGCCTGGATGCACGACCGAAGCAAATATGCCGATATCAAAGCCAACGCTTATGACCTGGTATTAAATGGCACCGAAATTGGCGGAGGCTCTATTCGCATTTATAACCGCGAAATTCAGGAAATTATGTTCGATGCACTCGGATTTACCCGAGAAGAAGCCGACGAAAAATTTGGCTTTTTGCTCAGTGCCTTTGAATACGGAACTCCACCCCATGGCGGAATTGCCTTGGGTTTCGACCGGCTATGTGCTCTATTGGGAGGCAGTGAATCGATTCGCGACTTCATTGCCTTTCCTAAAAATAATGCCGGACGAGATATGATGCTGGATGCACCCGGCCCTATCGACGAAAAACAGAAGAAGGAATTGGGTTTGTAAAATAAAATTCCTGCCTCCCGGCCATTGGGCCATGGAAACAAGGTTAACGGTTATTTGCTTTTCAAGAATGCATGTTGCTAAGCATTGAATTTTTAAACCAGACTGGCTTCAAACTATGATACCCTTATCGGAACGATTACGCCCACTTAAACTTGAAGAACTCATTGGACAGGAACATCTCTGTGCTCCGGGAAGCATTCTGTATCAACAAATCAATCAGGGACGCATCCCTTCTATGATTCTATGGGGACCACCGGGAGTGGGCAAAACCAGTATCGCCAACATCATTGCCCATACCCTTGACAGACCCTTTTATGCGATCAGCGCGATTTCCAGTGGAGTAAAAGAGATGCGCGATATTATAGAGAAGGCTGGGCGGGAAAGCGGCGTTATTTTATTTATTGATGAAATTCATCGATTTAATAAGTCACAGCAGGATGCGCTGTTGGGTGCTGTTGAAACCGGAAAAATCACCCTCATTGGCGCTACCACCGAAAATCCAAGCTTCGAAGTGAATAGTGCGCTTTTGAGTCGTTGTCAGGTATATGTGTTAAAGGCACTGGAAAAATCAGACCTTGAAAAATTGTGCCGTTATGCCTTAGAGTCAGATGAAATTTTAAAACAGGCACAATTACAGCTACAAGAAACGGAAGCCCTCCTGCGAATTTCCGGGGGTGATGCCCGAAAATTATTGAATCTACTTGAATTGCTTGGTAGCCAATTACCTCCTAAAAGCTCGATTACGGATGAAATGGTGATGCAAATTGCGCAACAGAACATTGCACTTTATGACAAAAAAGGTGAACAGCATTACGACATGATCTCGGCATTTATTAAAAGTATGCGTGGTAGCGATCCGAATGCCACGGTCTACTGGCTGGCCCGCATGATGGTCGGCGGAGAAGACGTCAAATTTATTGCCCGCAGAATGCTCATTTTTGCCAGCGAAGATATCGGCAATGCCAATCCAAATGCGCTCTTGCTTGCCAATGCCACCTTTGATGCCGTCAATAAAATTGGACATCCGGAGTCAAGAATTATCCTTTCTCAATGTGCAATCTATTTGGCTTCATCCGAAAAAAGTAATTCTGCTTATATGGCGATTGAAGACGCTTTAAGCCTGGTGAAAAAAACGGGCGATTTGAGTGTACCGCTCCATATTCGCAATGGGGTGACGGGTTTGATGAAAAACCTGAATTATGGAAAATGTTATGCCTATGATCATGCGTATGAACAACAATTTTCCGGACAGGAATTTTTACCGGAAGCTATACAAGGCAGTAAAATTTATGAGCCGGGGCTCAATACAAGGGAAAATGAAATGCGAAAATTATTAAAATCGCGCTGGAAAGAGAAGTATGGTTACTAATTGAGGAAGAAGTTTTGCTATACTTCCTTATTTAATCCCGCAACTAAAATTCAGCGTGGAAGTGGTATCCAGATAACGGGCATAATCTGTGCAAATGGTTTTAGCGTCGTTTTTACGCATTTTTTCCATTTTCAATTCGAAGGATTTTTCTGCACTGCCAGCAGAAGTACAAGAGCAGGTATATTCTTTACTACAGGATTGCAGGAAAATAATTCCGCCAAGACCGCACAAAACAACAAAAATCTGTTTCATATTTACGAATTGATGTGTCAAATATAAACGAAAATTATTCATTCTGTATCACCTTGGCTTTTATTTGATTTCTTGTTGGATCTCTACCAAACGTTTGTAGAGCCCTCCGTATTGCATCAGTGTTTGATGGGTTCCCCTTTCCTTGATCTCCCCGGCCTCCAGTACAATAATTTCATCGGCATGCTGCACCGTTGATAAACGATGTGCTATAACGATGGAAGTTCTGTTTTCCATCAAGTGCTGAATGGCATCCTGAACCTGTCGCTCACTCACCGTATCCAGCGAAGAAGTGGCCTCATCTAAAATCAAAATGGGTGGGTTTTTAAAAATGGCCCTGGCAATAGTCAGCCGTTGTTTTTCTCCACCACTCAATTTATTTCCGCGGTCGCCAATATTGGTGGTATAGCCCTCCTCTTTTTCCAGAATAAAACTGCGTGCATTGGCAATGCCTGCCGCCGCATCAATAGCCGACTCACTCGCGGTGCTACTACCTAAGGCAATGTTTTCGGCTATACTGTCATTAAACAAAATTGGTTCCTGCGATACAACCCCCATCAATGCCCGCACATCCGACAAACGATAATCCCGAATAGAAATACCATCAATCAGAATATCCCCAGAGGTGGTGTCATGAAAACGGGGAATCAAATCAACCAAGGTACTTTTACCGGCACCGGATGCGCCTACAATGGCCAAGGTTTTTCCTTTCTCAATCGTTAAATGAATGTTCTTTAAAATGACTTTATCGCCATACGCAAATGAAACATTTTTAAATTCAATCTGATGCTCGAAGGAAGTCAAGGCTTTGGCATCCGGACGATCTATAATCTGATTATCTGCTTTTTAATTCAATTGTATTCTTTCCAGGCTTGCACTCCCTTGATGAATATTATAAAAAATTTGGGAGAGGGCTTTGAGTGGATTAATCAGAAAATAAAAAAGCGATATAAACATGATGAATAACCCCGCCTCAATCTCAGCAGGTTGTTTTAATGCCATATTTCCACCAAACCAAATAATGATACTCAAGATCAGTATCCCTAAAAATTCAGACATCGGCGAGGCCAATTCACGACGCGCTGCAATCCGGTTATTGAGTTCAAATATTTGTCGACTCTCTTGTTGAAATACCTCCGACCTCCGACGCTCTGCACGAAAAGCCTTGATAATCCGCAAACCGCCCAGCGTTTCTTCAATCATACTCAAAATATTACCAAGTCTTTCCTGGGTATTGATAGTATTGCGTTTGAGGCTCTTGCTAATTCGTCCGATGATGAGACCGGCAATGGGCAGCAGGAATAATAAAAATAAAAACAATTTAGCACTGATGAAGAGGAGTATCACAAAATAAAAAATTACGGTAACCGGTGTGCTGAACAACAACTCCATCATACTAATGATTGATATTTCAATGGCATTCACATCATTGGTCATTCTCGATAAAATATCTCCTTTACGTTCATTGGTAAAGAATCCGATAGGTAAATGCAGAACTTTATCATACAACTGCTTCCGAATATTTAAAACAATATTGTTGCGCAAAGGGTGCAGCATATACTTTGCGATGTATAAAAATAAATTTTTAAGCAGGGTAGATAAAATCACTACCAGACAAATAAAAATCAGGCCATAGGTTTTGTCATTCCCGTGCGCAGCCATAAAACTCGACAACTGATATAAAAAATACTGACTCACCCCTTCTTTACTCCAAACCCAGCCGGGATTTTGTGTGATCACCTGCCCCTTATCAAAAAGCATATTTAAAAAAGGGCTGATCATACCCACGGTCAGGGTAGAAAAAATAACGGATAATAAATTGGATAAGGCGTAGATGACTACATATTTCCATTTACCGTTGAGAAAAGGTAAAAT
>DAIRSC010000203.1:0-4779 GCA_036804585.1 Chitinophagaceae bacterium | reverse complement strand
TATGATGCAAATTGTGCATGTACTGACAAAATAACTTCGCAACTAATCAAAACAAGGTTGGGGTATTCACTGTTTTCCTTCCCCCTGACTTATCAATTCAGATTCGCTATTTTTTTTGGATTTCGATCCACTTAATCGTAGAAGTAATGTCCAGGAAATGTTTTCGTTGGTTTTGCCCGAATATATTCCTGATTAAAAATGATGTTCAAATGATGGATTAAACCGCCCAATCTCAAATCGCCTAGGGACAATAAATGAGTAAGCTCTGCGCAGGATGAATGATTTGTTGTCGGCAAGTGTTTACAATAAATCAGTTACATTTGCGTTTTCATTTATCATGCGTTTCATCATTATTTGTTGCCTGTTTATTCTTTTTGTCCAAAACACGGACGCTCAGGTTTTCTATCGGCGTTCCGAATTCGGTATCGGGGTCGGTAGCTCGAACAACTTTGGCGATTTGAATACAAATTATGGATTTCAGGAAGCCCGATATTCCGGCAGCTTATTTTATAAGTTGAATTTCTCGCATTATATCGCCCTAAGATTAGGTGCTGCTTATGCGCATGTTAGCTATAATGATAAATATTCTTCCAACATATATCAGCAAATACGAAACCTCAATTTCAAATCCAATATTTTTGAAGGAAGCATCCAGGCAGACTTCCATTTTTTTAAATACAATGTGGGCGATTTTGATCATCGTTTCACGCCTTATGTCACACTTGGAATTGGCATGTTCACTTACAATCCTTACACCACGCTGGATAACAAAAGATACTTTTTGCGGCCAATGGGAACCGAGGGGCAAAATCTGGAGATTTATAAAAATCGAAAATATGGTACAACGGCTTTCTCTTTCCCGATCGGCGCGGGCATAAAATTTTGGCTTGACAAGGGTATCACGATTCATTTAGAAGTAGTGAATCGAAGTACGACAACAGATTATCTCGATGATGTAAGTCGAACTTATGTTGGCCGGGATAAATTCATCGACCAAACACCTTCTCCTTATCCTTTACCTGCAGAATTATTGCAAGACCGCTCTTACGAAAAAACAGATAACCCGATAGGCATAGAAGGCAGACAACGTGGAGTGAGTACCACGCTCGATAAATTTATGACCATGCAGATCGGGCTATCATTCAGATTACCGACTTATAAATGCCCCGATTTCCGTTAACCACGTATTGGGTTCTTCTTGTTGCTCTCGAGCTTTCCTCAATCACGATTTTTTAGTTGATAAACACCCAGTGAAAACCAAAGCGCAGATTAAAATTCTGGGCCGGATGGAAGGGATAATTTATCGCATTCCGAATTAGTATTTGTTGAAGCTGATCAGCGGCAATTGTAGCGCGAAAACGTTTGACTTTGAAATTGAAGAAGGCTGTCCATTGTGGCCAATTCGAAATTTGTTGCGAGTATTGTGAAACAAATGAAGTAACTACCGGCCTGTAAGCATCGGCGAAATAAGTTGTATGAAAACGCAACTCTAAACCGGTAGCTACTGTTAATTTTCTTTTTAAGATTATTGATTCATAAGCAAGTCGGTGCCTACTTGCCCACAAAGGAAGATGAATTGGGCTGCTTTGTGGGCTCCATTGCAAAATGGCATCATTTTCGTTGACCAAATTTCGCCAATAAAATATTTTCCGGAATGAACTTCCCCAAACCGGAAGCGCCTGCTGATATTGTTTTGCCTGTAAAGTAGTATCCCGATAAATGAACCCATTATAGATTGTGAAATGTAGCCTTGCTTGTCCATTAAATTCAGAAATATCAATGAGAGCGGAAACGCCAGTGCTTAAAGTGGGATTGAGATTTTGTTGTAGCGAAAAATAATTACTCTTCAAAAAACGAAACATAAAGGCAGGTTTATTTAACTGTTGAAAGAATCCCAATTTGAGGTTTAATCCCTTATCAGAAGAACGACCGGCTGATGTCTGGAATAAATAAGCTCCTGCATTTTCACCAGCAACGAATAGTTTCAAATCCGCCTTATAAAACCATTTCATTTCAGCAGAAATATTCTTGTTCATTTCAGCATAAAAATAAGGCTGAGTAAAACCTTCCTGATTCCAATCGTTTGAGTACATATTGTATTCAAATCCCAAACCGGCTTCTGCCGAAATAGGCTTTTCCCGAATGCGCAAAATAGCCTGTAACCCTATGCTACTTCCCCAGCTTCGCCAGGCATATCGGGTTTTTAAAGAATCTCCAAATACAATATTCTGAACATTGAGCGGCCCATAAAACAAAGAGTCGGGAACTTTATCTGTCAACTTATAATAGTTTGTTTCAGCGTATAACTGATGTCGAAACCCGGCATAAGGTTTGAAACGGGAAAAATTTTTTTGTGCTTTACCGATCCAAACACTGTCAATACGCCCCAGAAAATAAATATGATCGAAACGTAAGCCGGCACGCCGAAAGTAATTTTTGACTGAGGAGAGATTTCCGGAACCATAAGATTCAGCTACAACTGGTAGTACTCGCCGATCATTATAAATGGGATTATCTAATAAATCTTCATCGACAATTCCACCATTTTCATCTAACTGAAATTTCTGATAATTGGATACAAAAGTCGCCTGATACTTTTGGTTTTGTGAACGATAAACGGAATTTATAGAAAGCAAATCATGATTGCTACGTTGTAATTTGTAGAATCCCGGGGATCCGATTTTTCGGTATCGCACGCTGAAATTCCAGGATGGTTTGATATTTTGCGTATGTAATAAGTCCAACACCTGCTCTTGTTGGGAGGCCATGTGATAATACACATCGGTATAGGGTCTTGTTGTATTATAAAATACCGGGTTGCTTTCATCCGCGCGGTAGGCATCTAAACTGCTTATTCCACCTTGTAGAGAAGGATTCAACATAGGTTGATGGTACATTGACTTAGAAGCTGTTCCCAAATTCCCTAAATCCACATACCAAATGCCCTGCAAAGGATTCCGATGGAGATGCTGAATACCGGAATCCAGGGACATCCTCAAGGTATCTTTGATACTAAAACGATAAATCTGTGTTTTGTCTTCCCGCCATTTAGATGACTGCCGGCTGGTATCGGATTGAATGCGCTGATCGCTGCTGATATTATTAGTATTATTCCGATTGGAAAACAATTGCGCTTTTGAGGTGAAGGTCCCGGAAGATAGCATGAGACTCAAAACCATCAAAAATTTAAAAATATTACCGGGATTCATTCGCTGCTTAATCACCTTCGTTCAGGACATTAAAGTGTTGCGATCAATTCTTTCACAATCAATGCCATTTTAGGAGCCGCAGCCTCTGCAGCTTCGAGCACTTCTTCATGGGTGATTACATTCATTTCATCGCGAATACCCAAATCAGTAACCACACTCATTCCAAATACATCCATCCCCATATGTTTGGCAACGATAACCTCAGGAACGGTACTCATCCCGACTGTATCTCCTCCAATCACTCTTAAATATTTATACTCTGCTTTGGTTTCAAAAGTTGGTCCCTGGAGTCCAATATATACGCCTTCGTGAACATGGATTTGTTGTGTTTCGGCAATTTTTTTCGCAGATTGGATGAGTTTGTGGGAATAAGGTTCTGTCATATCGGGGAAACGAGGCCCCATGTGTTCATCATTTTTGCCACGCAAAGGATGCTCAGGAAATAAATTAATGTGATCGTTGATGATCATCAAATCACCTACTTTAAAATCGGGGTTCATTCCACCGGCTGCGTTTGATACAAAAAGAACCGAGGCGCCTAATTGTTTCATCACCCGAACCGGATAGGTCACTTCCTGCATGTTATACCCTTCATAATAATGAAAACGGCCACTGAGCATGACAACGGGTTGTTGGTTAAGCTTACCAAAAAGTAACTTCCCACCATGACCTTTTACAGTGCTTACCGGGAAATGGGGTATTTCTTCGTAAGGCAAACTGACTTCAATGTTCAAATCATTGACTAAACCACCCAGTCCACTTCCTAATATAATACCCGCGATGGGTTGCAGGTTGGTACGGGATTGAATAAACGCGACGGTTTCATCCAATTGATGCATATCCACATTCTGTAACATGCGGCAAAGATAACCAAAGAGCGGGTGAACCTTTTCTTTAAATTATTTCTAGCATAAAATGCCCCTTTTATTCGTAAAATGCATATATAAACAGATAATATGCAATAAGCTAATCGGTTACAATTTCGTTTGAAGCTAACCACCAATGAAAATAATTGATATGTTGATAAATTCCATGTTTTTTGTTGAAAACTTGCACTGTGTAAATGTGGAAGTCAGTAAATGTTAATTCATCTACGACATCATCTTGAGTCAGGAGGAATGGATCATCAAAGCAATTAATCATTTTTTGCAGCGCAGTATTACCTCTCCGCCCAGTGGACATATGGAATACCGAACCATTGAATACAAACGGTTTAAATAGGAAAAAGAAATCACCAAATATAATACTATGTCTGTGGATGAATTTATGGACATGATGCGCCTCAAAAGCAAAAACCCATAACCTCTGCAGACAGGCCGTTTAGTTTGGCTTTCATTGGTTGGATACCATTTTGAAAGTATAGAAACTGAAATCATCCTGAAACAAAAAAAATCTCACTCTAATAATCACCGCTTTCAGAACTTCGACTTTATTTTTCAAGAGACAGCACCGTTTATTCAACTCTGTTTGCTATTTTTACGCCCTTAAATTTTTTGCATGTCTACGATTGATATGGTTATGCACAAAATGGGCGAAAGTATCATGGAAGCCACAATTTTGAAATGACACA
>DAIRSC010000202.1:0-4783 GCA_036804585.1 Chitinophagaceae bacterium | reverse complement strand
ATAAGCTTGCAGTTTTTTTCTCATTTTCACTTCTCACATGCATCTTCAAATTCCGTATCATCGTCCAAGGGCTGTACCACAGTACAACCCCTCGAACGCTGCCTTGAATTTGAAGCGCTTATGAGATAATCATCAAGCCCTGCGTAAACCTGCATAACTGTCATTTAGCGAATTCTTTGCGATGAACAAAGCCTTGCGATTTTCCGTGATATGATCCTTATTGAAAACAATAAAAAGTAGTCTTGTTTAAATTAAGCCAAAATTTTGCGGTTGGACACAGCCAATGGCAAAATGGGTATGTTCAGATTAGGTTTTTGCACGGTCCCCATTTTTTATACGGGAATTAAAGTATTATTACATCCTCAAGTTGGCAACTTATGGTATTAAATTATGTCTGGATTTTCTTTTTCGTTTGCGGTTTCCTGATCGCCTTGTACAAACTGATTTTCCTGGGCGATGTGGAAATATTTAAGACACTGGTCGATGGTTTATTTAAACGTGCCGGAGGATCGGTAATGGAAGTGGGCTTTCCCTTGGCAGGTACCATGATTTTTTTTCTGGGAATTATGAAAATCGCCGAAAAAGCCGGAGGAATACAATGGCTTGCTAAAATACTCAACCCTTTCATGAGGCGATTATTTCCCGGTGTGCCTGATCAGCATCCGGCCATGGGTGAAATGGTCATGAATTTTTCAGCGAACATGCTGGGCCTGGATAATGCAGCCACCCCATTTGGATTAAAGGCCATGAAAAGTCTTGAAGAATTAAATCCTCAAAAAGGAACGGCCACCAACGCCCAAATCATGTTCCTGGTTTTGCACACCAGCGGTCTTACCCTCATACCACTTTCTATTATTGCACTGCGCAGCACCGGCGGTGAGCTCTATCAATCTGTTGAACCTGCCTCCATTTTTATCCCTTGTGTTTTGGCTACTGTTAGCGCAACCATAGCCAGCATCCTGGTGGTGGGCCTGAAACAAAAATTAAAATTTGATCGGGTACTCTTTCTGTCATTATTTTCGGCCACTGTATGTGTTTCAGGAATTTTGTGGTTGATTCATAGTCTGCCTGACGATCAGAAACAACAAGTATCAAAAATTTATGGCAACCTGATTTTACTCGGCATTATCGTCGCCATCATTGCCGGAGGTATCCGGAAAAAAATCAATTGTTTTGATGCTTTCATCGAAGGTGCCAAAGAGGGCTTTGAGGTGATTTTAAAAATACTCCCCTATTTGGTCGGCATGTTGGTTTCTATTCAAATATTCAGAGACAGCGGAGCTTTTGAATATATCATTGCAGGCGCTAAAGGATTATTTATTTGGTTGGGTGTGAATACCGACTTTGTAGATGCACTGCCCGTTGCTATCATGAAACCTTTTAGTGGCAGTGGCGCACGCGGCCTCCTGGTAGATGTGTATTCCAATCCGGCTCTGGGACCAGATTCATTTGCGGGCAAGTTGGCCAGCATTTTTCAGGGCAGCGCGGATACCACTTTTTATATCATCGCCCTTTATTTTGGAAGTGTGGGCATTAAAAATATCCGTTATAGCATCTGGGCTGGTCTTTTGGCAGATTGTCTGGGTGTTATTGCAGCAATCATCATCGGTTATATTTTCTTTCATTAACCGATTTTCGCTTCAAGTAGTTCATGCTTTGGTAGCAATTCCATAATATTGGAGATGCTAAAATTTCTTTCCACCACCTTGATCCGATTTTGTTTATTTTTTTTAGGGCTTGCTCCTCTATCACTTTCCGCACAGGATACTTTTTACCAGAAGGATTCGGTACAACTGATCGAAATATTTTTCAGTTTCAGTAACTGGGATGCGAAACTGGATTCTGCGGCTGCCACGGAAAGTTATATCATTGCTGATTCTGTGCGCATCAATGGGGAATCTTTCGATAGCGTTGGTGTAAAATATAAAGGCAATAGCACCTATAGTGCCAGCAACAAAAAGAATCCTTTTCACATCGAATTAAACCACATCAAAGGCAATCAGGATTACCAGGATTACACCGATATTAAATTGAGTAACTGCTGGTCAGATCCTTCCTTTATACGTGAACCCCTCGGCTATGCCTTGTTGACTCCTTATATGCACTGCCCCAAAGCTAATTTTGCCAGAGTATATGTCAATAATGTTTATCGTGGTGTATACTCCAATGCAGAAACCATCAATAAAGATTTTATCAGTCGACATTATTATGCCAGCGAAAGACCTTTCTTTAAATGTAATAAACCGAATTTCCAGTCAACAGGCAACCCAAATCTTGTACCAAGCGGTTGGGATAGTGTCAACTATTATGCACAACGATACGAAATGAAAAGTGATGAAGGATGGACCCGCTTTATCACCATGATGTATGCCCTTCAAAATGATACAGCTTCAGTGGATACGATTCTGGATGTTGACCGTGCACTTTGGATGCATGCCTTTAATAATCTCACGGTAAATTTGGATAGTTATACGGGCGGTTTTATTCAGAATTATTACATGTCCGAAGATAATAACCGTCGTTTCAGTCCAACCGTATGGGACCTCAATATGTGTTTTGGCAGTTTCACCAGTCTGAGTTCAGGCGCACCCCTATCCATTTCGCAGATGCAACAAATGAGTCCAACAGCCCAAA
The DNA here is from genome assembly GCA_036804585.1 of Chitinophagaceae bacterium. Taxonomy (GTDB): domain Bacteria; phylum Bacteroidota; class Bacteroidia; order Chitinophagales; family Chitinophagaceae; genus OLB11. The sequence goes on along the minus strand of DAIRSC010000202.1, from coordinate 2,149 downwards.
GTACCAGTACGAGCAGACCACTCATTTCAAAATTACTCGCCAAACCTCGCTACAAAAAACAATATATCGCCCACCTGCGCACGATGTTGAACGAAATGATAGTGAGCAATGATTATTATACCGAAGCACAAGCTTTGCAGAATACCATTGCTCCTTATGTGTTAACCGATACCTGCCAATTTTATACTTATCAAAAATTTCTAAGCAATTTGGATACAGCGGTTGTTACAGCAGGCACCTCAACAAAAATTGGGTTGAAACAACTCATGAATAATCGTAAAAATTATTTGCTCAGCCATGCTGAATTTCAAAATGCCCCCCCGAGCTTAAACACACCCGTTGTGAACAACACAACCCCCTCACTCAATTCAACAGTAACAGTGACAACTCAAACAACCAACGCAACGAGTGTTTATCTGGGACTTCGCAACGAAAACTGGAAAAAATTTGACCGACTACCTATGTATGACGATGGCAATCATAATGATGGTGCAGCAGGCGACGGCAATTACGGCACTTCATTCGTCATGAATTCAGGAAAAATGGAATATTATGTGTATGCCGAAAACAATGTTGCCGGCATCTTTTCACCAGCAAGGGCTGAACATGAGTTTTATACCCTCATCGCCGATATCCCTCAAATTCCTGCCGGTTCAATCCGAATTAATGAATTCATGGCCAGCAATGTTTCTGCGCTAGCCGACCCCAGCGGAGCACATCCCGATTGGGTAGAAATTTATAACACCACCAATAATACCCTCAGCCTGAGCGGACTTTATTTAAGCGACGATTTAGGGAATGTAGGAAAGTGGTCCTTTCCTGTTACTTCTAGCATCGCTCCATTATCGTATTTCCTGATATGGTGCGATCAGGACACTTTACAATCGGGCTATCATGCCAACTTTAAGTTAAGTGCCGGAGGTGATCGTATTATTCTGGCTTATGCCAATGGAAACATAATTGATTCTGTTTCATTCGGTCCGCAGATTTCAAACATCTCCACGGGCCGTTGTATCAATGGAGCAGGAAGTTTTATACCTCAAATCAGTTACACCCCTTTAGCAGCCAATAATTGCCCAACAGGACTCGGCGAATACCATGACCCGAAACAGATCCTGTTGGTTCCCAATCCGGCCTCCAATATGGTGCGGGTCATGAGCGCCGAAAGAGTGGGCGCATTTATTGTTCGTAATATTAGCGGACAACCAGTCTATTCGTTTGAGAATGCCCTAAGTACGCATGCTGATTTCAATGTTAAAAATTGGCCGAGTGGCATTTATTTTGTCCATTTCCAAAGTGGTAAAGTCATCAAATTTATTGTTGAATAATGGTGTTAGGTTTCAATTCATTTTTCCGGAGTCTGAAGATGCCTGTTTGATAAATTGAATGAGACAAATTTCACTTCCGGCATGAAGTCCAAATCAACTATCTTAGCAGCAAGGTGATTGGATGGGAAACTTATATAAAAGGGTTTAAATATTTTCTACAATTAGAAAAATCCCTGAGCGAAAACTCAGTAGAAGCTTACATCCGGGATGTGCAAATGCTTTCTTCATTTTTAAACCAGGTGCATCCTGAACTTAGCTTAAAAGATATTTCACAAAATCATTTAAGACAATTTATCGAAAATATCCATTCCATCGGTATGAGTGTGGCTTCACAGGCTCGGATTATTTCGGGCATTCGGAGTTTTTTTAAATATCTTTTACTAGAGGATGAAATAATCCAAAATCCTGCTGAGTTGCTTGAAAGTCCGAAAACCTTGCGAAAATTACCTGATACCTTGTCAATTGACGAGCTGGAAAAACTCCTGCTACAAATTGACCTCAGCACCCCCGAAGGAAGCAGGAACAGAGCTATCCTCGAAACCATGTACAGTTGCGGATTACGCGTGAGTGAATTGATAACACTAAAGATGTCAAATATTTATCCGGAAGTTGGGTTTATTCGCGTCATTGGAAAAGGGAATAAAGAAAGACTGGTACCAATCGGCCAAATTGCATTGAAATATATTTTAATGTATCAGACACATATTCGTTGCCATCTTCTGCCCGCCAAAAATTGCGAGGTTATTCTTTTTCTGAATAAACGTGGCTGGCAATTATCGCGAGTCATGATTTTTTATATCATCAAAGATCTTAGTTTAAAA
>DAIRSC010000201.1:0-4794 GCA_036804585.1 Chitinophagaceae bacterium | reverse complement strand
ACTATTCTATTCTGGGATCTCCTCTGCCCGCCCCCAAAGCGTCTTAATGATTCGAATACCTGCTGCCTTAGCCACCTCTTCCACTACGGTTAACTTTTTACGAATGCTATCCGCCAAAACAAATTCCGTTTCGGGAAAAAATATGGCCAACGGAATACCCGGAAATCCACCGCCTGTTCCAATATCGACAATGCGCTGCCCGGGTAAAAATTCAAAAATCGCTGCTATCGCCAATGAATGCAGCACATGCTTTTCATATAAAGCGTCAATATCCTTGCGACTGATGACATTGATTTTTTCATTCCATTCCTTATACAAAGGAAATAACATTTCATATTGCGCTTTTTGTTGTGACGCAAAATCATCGAAATATCGGGTTATTATTTCCAACTTCTATTTGTTTTAAAAAGTATTGACGGCAAATTGGCCAGATTATAAAAAAGTAACCAAAAATCAAACACCCAAATCAAGGGCACTAAATCCTTTTCATCCAATAGTGTACAGCATCTTTCAAAGATAATAAATTGCACGAGCCACCTGAATAAAAATAAACTGATGGCAATCAGGTACCATTGATGAAATAAAATACAAGGTATAATACTCAACCAAAACAAGAAATGACTCATGGCATAAAAACCCAGTAAAAACTGATGTTTTCGCTGATAGTATTTACCTGTGCTTAAATGCCTTCTTTTTTGAAATCGCCAATGTTCATTCGTCTTTTTCGGCTCTGATCGGGTAAATGCTTCCGGATGAATCACCACTTTGGTTAGTTTTCCTTTTGCCACTTGATTGATAAACAAATCATCATCTCCGGAAATGATATGGTGATGGGATGAAAATCCTTTGTTGGCATTAAACAATGTTTTGACGTAAGCCAGATTACGCCCCACACCCATATAAGGTATCCGAGCCAAAGCATACGATAGGTATTGAATAGCTGTTAATAATGTTTCGAAACGGATTTTTTTGTTGAGCCAACCCGGATATTTGATATAAGGACTGTAACCCAAGACCACCGTTTTATTACCTTCAAAGCCTCTCGCCATTCGCGATAACCAATGTTCACCGGAAGGTTCGCAGTCTGCATCCGTTAATAACAAATGTTCAAAACGGGCTGATTTAATGCCCATACTCAGTGGAAATTTTTTACCGGGAATGAGTTTAGCCTCCTGGGTGAGATGAACCACGTGCAAATGGGGATACTTTTCCTTCATCTGATTCAACAGATAAAAGCTATCATCCTCTGAATTATCATTCACCACAATGACTTCATAAAAGCGACGACCGTTTTTATGATATTGTTGTGACAACCACAAAGGCAGATTTTTCTTTAGATTTGCCTCCTCGTTAAATGCACAAATGATTAAACTTACCGGAAAGGGCGCATCAACAGGCACTGTTTCATCTTTGCGGTAAAATGCCAGACGAGCGAAAAAAAACAGGTAATAGAACAACTGAATCAAAACATACATTGCCATCAGGGCTACTGCGAGGAAATCCAAGGTCCAGTAATTCATAGCCGCCAAAAGTACAAGTAAATAGATGGAATTTCAACTACTTCACACCGATAAAGGATCAAAAGCCAGAGCCGGTATTCTAAGCACAGACCACGGACTAATTGAAACACCGATTTTTATGCCTGTTGGTACTGTTGGATCGGTCAAAGGGGTCACCCAGGAACAACTGGAACAAGAAATACATGCCCAAATTATTCTGGGGAATACCTATCATCTTTATTTACGACCCGGAACCTCTATTTTGGAGCAAGCCGGTGGTTTGCACAAATTTAATCATTGGTCAAAACCCATCCTCACCGATAGTGGTGGTTTTCAGGTGTTTAGTTTGAGCGGTATCCGAAAGATCAGGGAAGAAGGCGTGGAATTTCGTTCACATATTGATGGCAGTAAACATTTATTCACGCCGGAAAATGTCATGGATATTCAACGCAGCATTGGTGCTGACATCATTATGGCCTTTGATGAGTGCACGCCCTATCCTTGTGAATATGGATATGCCCGACAATCAATGGAAATGACCCATCGATGGCTGAGCCGATGTGTTGCCCATCATGATAGCCATTTACCTTTATATGAACATCGACAAAGTTTGTTTCCAATTGTCCAGGGCAGTACTTACAAGGATTTACGCTTAGCGAGTGCCGAATTTATTGCCAATATGGGCTGTGATGGCAATGCCATTGGTGGACTGAGCGTAGGCGAACCCGATGAAATGATGTATGAAATGTGTGAACTGGTCTGCAATATTTTACCTGCCGATAAACCCCGGTATTTAATGGGTGTTGGCACTCCGGCCAATATTCTTGAGAATATTGCACTCGGTATTGATATGTTTGATTGCGTGATGCCCACCAGAAACGGGCGGAATGGCATGCTGTTTACTACAGAAGGGATCATCAATATCAAAAATAAAAAATGGGAAAACGACTTTAGTGTGTTGGATCCCGGATTAAGCTCATTCGCAAGTAAAAATTACAGCAAAGCATATCTCCGCCATTTGTTTGCAGCGGGCGAATTATTGGGCTTACAACTGGCCAGCATACAAAATTTATCGTTCTATCTGCACTTGGTCGGAGAGGCACGTAAACATATTTTGGCAGGGACTTTTTCAGATTGGAAAACCGGAGCCATCAAAAAATATATGCAACGCCTCTAAAGTAATTCTTAGGCTTGGATTACTTTTTGCCTAAATTTCACTTATCCACGCATTGTGTATTTGCAAGTGAAAATAAAACAGCTTGCCCGACTTACATTTGTCGGATGCAGGATTATTTATCTTCCCTGAATGAACAGCAAAAACAGGCCGTATTGCATACAGAGGGACCTCTGATGATTGTAGCCGGAGCCGGTTCAGGAAAACCCAAAGTATTAACCACCCGAATTGCGCATTTGCTTCAATTAGGCGTGGATGCTTTTCGAATATTGGCATTGACCTTTACCACCAAGGCCGCCAAGGAAATGAAAGAACGGATTGAACACATGTTGGGCAATTCCGATGCTCGTAATCTTTACATCGGCACTTTTCACTCTGTATTTGCACGTATTCTTCGGATCGAAGCCGAACGTTTGGGATATCCTGCCAATTTTACGATTTATGATACGGATGACGCCAAAAATGTGCTCAAAACCATTATCAAGGAAAAGGGATTGGATGAAAAACATTACAAACCTGCATTCGTCTATAATCGAATTTCTGCCGCAAAGAATAATTTGTATACTTATAAAGAATATCAACACGATCAGCATATTCAGCAAGAAGATGCCCGAAGTAACCGCCCACTAATTGGCGAAATTTTTGAATCCTACAGCAAACGATGTTTTCGAAATGGCGCTATGGATTTTGATGATTTACTGTTGAATATGTACGCTTTATTGACCAATTCAGCTGAGGCATTGAGTAAATATCAACATAAGTTTCGTTACGTCATGATTGATGAGTATCAGGATACCAATCTGGCACAATATCATATCATCAAATTATTGGGGGCGATGCATGAAAATATTTGTGTGGTGGGCGATGATGCCCAAAGTATTTATTCATTCCGGGGAGCTAGTATGGAAAATATATTTCAATTTCAGAAAGATTATGGTGATGTACGGATTATCAAACTGGAACAGAATTACCGCAGTACTTCCACCATTTTAAAGGCGGCCAATGAGGTCATCACCCGCAATGAAAATCAAATTAAAAAGGAACTTTGGACCGATAAACAACAAGGTGATAAAATTATTGTTGCCAGTACCTTCACCGATAATGATGAAGGTAAATTTGTAGCCGATGCCATTATGGAACAAAAGCTTCGTTACCATCTGAGTAATAAGGAATTTGCCATATTATACCGCACCAATGCACAAAGCCGTTCGTTTGAAGAATCCTTGAGGCGCTCAAATGTTCGATATCGTATTTACGGCGGGCTCTCGTTTTATCAACGTAAAGAAATTAAAGACTTTATTGCATACCTGCGTATACTCGTTAATCCCAATGATGAAGAAGCACTTAAAAGAATTATCAACTACCCAACCCGTGGCATTGGAGCAAGCAGTATCACTAAACTTGCTTTAAGTGCAGATGAAAATCAAACCACTTTATGGGAGTCACTGAACCGCGCCGGCGAATTTGGATTGAAAGGTAGCACCTTAAGTTCGATTCAGGATTTTGTAACGATGATACGTTATTATCAATCCTGTCTGGACAAAAAAAACGCCTACGAAATTGCCTATGAACTGGGTAAAAGTAGTCAGTTAATTAAGGAATTGTACTCCGATAAAACAGTAGAAGGACTTGCCCGTTATGAAAATATTCAAGAATTACTCAACTCCATTAAAGAATATACCGAAACACCCACAGAAGACGGGGAATTGGTCGAACGCAATCTGGGCAGTTATCTGCAGCAAATCACTTTATTGACGGATGCAGATAAGGAAGGCGACGAGGATGAAGATGTGGTTAAATTAATGACTGTTCACGCTTCCAAGGGGTTGGAATTTCCTTGTGTATTTCTGGTAGGATTGGAAGAAAATATTTTTCCCAGTAGCATGAGTATGTATGACAAGGAAGATCTAGAGGAAGAACGTCGACTTTTTTACGTGGCCATTACCCGTGCTAAAGAAAAACTTTGGATTACCAATGCCAATAATCGTTACCGGTTTGGTAGTCTGGTTCAAAATGACCCCAGTCGATTTTTGGATGAACTACCCGCAGGACTGACCGATTTAAGTTTAACCACCAAACAAAAACCCAGGTCTACACTTTTTTCCAAGCCCACTCCGGCAT
>DAIRSC010000200.1:0-4798 GCA_036804585.1 Chitinophagaceae bacterium | reverse complement strand
CCTGATTTCGGAGATGTCGGTTGTTGCAGCAGCCTGAACCTGATCGGCAAGGGTTTGTGCATGTCGAATTTGAGGAGAAATAATTTGTAGTATACAATGACCAGCCTCTTTTAAACGGAGCGCCAGAAAGGTGGCCATGTTTCCGGAGCCAATCAAAACTATTTTCACTGTTTAAATGTAGTGCTTTCTAGAAGAATGAAGAAAAAGTGAATAAAAAAAGACCCCTTACCAAGAGGGGTCCGATGAGGTCTCGACCAGATTCGAACTGGTGTGGAAGCTTTTGCAGAGCTCTGCCTAGCCACTCGGCCACAAGACCAAGAGTTGCAAATGTATAAACAAATTAAGAATTCTACCAAATAGATTTATAAATTCCCTTGGAGAGGACATGGATTTCAAGGCTAAGATTCCTTTTTAAATCAAATGAAATCAGGGTATGCGGTTGGCGGAATGTGATTTTTTCGAAACTCGATTTAGGTACATCTATCTGATCAGCATAATTGTAGTCTGGTTAAAACCGATATCCTAATCCAAGGGTATAACGATAGGTATATAAAGGAATATCGACCACACCAGTTGCATCATGAATCCATGTAAAACGATGGTCAAATGAAAATTGACGATTCAACTTAAACTGAAGTTCTACGAGTGTGCTGAAGCGCGTGTCTCTCCAATCAATCCAATTGGGTTGATAATAAAAAGTACCCGAAAATCGAAAGAGGTCTTTGTATTGCGTATTCCAGCTAATATAGCTCGAGAGGCGGTGTGTGAAAAGGTCGCTACCATCGGCACCAACTCTTTGCCATTCAAACATATACAAAGGCCCGGCATATAATTTTGTTTTGGGCCAGTCGAAGAGTTTAAAACGCGGACCGGTTCCCGATAAATACCTGAATGGCATATTCCAGATTTTATTGTACTGGATCTGTTGAAATAGTTCCCATTTCATGCGTTTAAACAACGCATAGTTATATCTTAAATGGGCAAATGCACCATGGTTGAGGACTTTTTTGGCTGCATAGGTATAATCCCAATGTCCTACAAAAAGCAGAAGCTGTTTAGCTCTTTTGTATTGAAGATGTGGATTTATTTCACTAAAAAATACAAGTCCTTTGTTCTCGTTGAGCTGCACACTCATATTCATTTGCCCATCAATACCGGCACTGTCATGGGTCTTGATTCGCTCTTTTTCGATATTGACAATCTGTGCAGTTAATGGGAGGTAGATCATGCCTATCAGACTGCTCAGGAAATATTTAAAATATTTTTTCATAGATATGTGGTCGGACAAAAATAGGCATGGATCGGTTCAGAAGATTCTGACTTGGCCTTACATTTGGATTGACTTATTTTTACACTCTTATGCAGCAAGAGTTCGAACCCATTGGGCAATCAGAATTAATCATCACCCCACAAGGTCGTGTTTATCATATTAACCTCAAGCCAGATGAATTGGCGCCTACAGTCATCACAGTTGGAGATCCTGACCGGGTCAGTGAGGTGTCAAAATATTTTGATGAAATTGAATTTAGAACACAACATCGCGAATTCGTGACGCATACCGGTCGCATCGGAAAAAAAAGATTAAGTGTTTTGTCCAGCGGAATTGGTCCTGATAATATTGATATAGTGATGAACGAATTGGATGCTCTGGTGAATGTTGATTTTGAAACAAGACGCATCAAAAATTCTTTTAGCAGTTTAAAGATTATTCGATTTGGAACAAGTGGAAGTCTGCAGGCCGATATTCCGGTAGATAGCTTGGTCGCATCCAGTCATGGAATCGGTTTAGATAATGTACTTCATTACTATAAACTTGAACAAAGTGATGCCGAAACTGCCCTTCAACAGTCATTTGAAGAACACGCTGGATTTCGTAATAGTTCCATTCATCCGTATGCCGTAGAAGGTTCTTCGGACATTCTTTCCTGGTTTGGGGCAAACTATCATAAAGGTATCACGGTCACTTGTCCGGGTTTTTATGCACCACAAGGAAGAGTTGTAAGGGCTGAATTGCAATTTCCTCATTTGGTCGATCGACTGTCAGGCTTTCGATTTGGCGAACACCGAATTACCAACTTTGAAATGGAGACATCCGCTATTTTTGGACTTGGCAGGGTATTCGGGCATCAATGTTTGGCGGTGAATACCATTGTAGCAAATAGAGTGAATAAAACATTTAGTCAGGATGCAAAAACAAGTATCGAAAAAATGATTTCCGGCAGCTTAGAAATAATTGCATCCCATGACTAATATTCCATTTTATAAATATCAGGGTACCGGGAATGATTTTATTTTAATTGATCATCGACAAGCTTTTCTTCAATTAAGTACGCAGGAAATTCATGCTATGTGCGACCGTCACTTTGGGATTGGTGCAGATGGTTTGATGTTATTGGAAGAGGCAGAAGGCGTGGATTTTAAAATGGTTTATTTTAACAGTGATGGCCGGGAAAGTAGTATGTGCGGCAATGGCGGTCGATGTATTACGGCCTTTGCAAAACATCTTGGTTTGATTCAATCGGAAGCTCAATTTTTAGCGATTGATGGCCTCCATCAGGCTCGTGTATTGGATCGTGGAGAGATCACCTTGCACATGACAGATGTTGCCGGGGTGATTGAGCATGAAACTTATTTTGAATTAAATACCGGTTCCCCGCATTATGTGGCTTATGTGGAGCATTTGTCGGAACTCGATATGAAAAAAGAGGGTGCCTTGATTCGATATAGTCCTAAGTTTAAGGAAGAAGGCATCAATGTAAATTTTATTGATCAGTTTTCGGACGAGTATTTAAATGTGCGTACTTATGAGCGAGGAGTGGAAGACGAAACTTTGTCCTGCGGCACTGGAGTGACTGCCTGCGCATTGGTGCATTTAAAAGATTTGAACGGCATACAATCCATCCAAATAAAAACTCACGCAGGTTTTTTAAATGTAAGTCGAAATAATCAGGGTCATGGTACCTATGATGATATATGGTTGACGGGCCCGGCGGAGTTTGTTTTCGAAGGAGTATGGAAGTTGCGCAACTAACTTAGGATCATCTAAAATTTCAGGTTCTTTTGCCGAATGATATTTTAGCAGAATATTCAAGTGGAATTAGCAATTTCATAATCCCGTCACAATAATGTAGTTACATACCGCAATGACATTTGCGCTATGAAAACTTTACAAATGATGGTGTCTATGTCTGACAGGCGGATTTGTAAACAACTCATTATCGTATGAATGTAAAACGCATTTTAGATGTAGTCGTTATCAGTGATATACATCTTGGCACCTATGGTTGTCATGCGAAAGAACTTCTCCGTTATTTAAAGAGTGTACACCCCAAAAAATTGATTCTGAATGGTGACATCATAGATATCTGGAATTTCAGAAAAAGTTATTTTCCGCCTTCGCATCTCAAGGTGATCAATCGCATTTTAAAAATGTCAACCCAGGGCGTGGAAGTCATTTATATCACCGGCAATCATGATGATTTTTTACGAAAATATACAGACTTAAAAATTGGCCGATTGAGTGTGGTCAATCAGTATGTATTGGAGTTGAATGATTGTAAACATTGGGTATTTCATGGGGATGTATTTGATGCCACCACGAGCGGTTCTGCTAAACTACTTGCTCGATTGGGAGGTAAAGGGTATGATTTATTGATTTTATTAAATCGGTTTATTAATTGGTGTTTGCAGCGATTGGGCCGACCCAAAATGCGATTTTCAAAAAAGGTTAAAGATGGCGTAAAGCGGGCTGTCAGCTGGATAGGAGATTTTGAAATGAAAGCTGCGCATATGGCTATTCAGCAAGGCTATGATGTAGTTATTTGCGGGCATATTCATAAACAACAAGATCGTGAAATAGAAACAGAATCAGGAAGGATTCGTTATCTGAATAGCGGTGATTGGGGTGAAAATCTGACTGCACTTGAATACAATCGGGGACGATGGAATTTGTACCAATATGAGGAATCCAAATTTGAACGATTCGAAGAAAACGATCAGGAGGTGGAATTGTCGGCTGTAAACATGCTACAACTTTTAAAACTTCAACATCAAAAAGTATGAAAATATTTTACGCCATACAGGCAACCGGAAATGGACATTTACGCCGGGCGGCCCAACTATATCCCTATCTGAAAAAAATGGGCGAGGTCGATTTTTTTGTAAGTGGCAATAATGCTTCACTCAATGTGCCCTTTCCCGTGAAATACAAAAGCAAGGGAGTTAGTTTGCAATATAGTACTTGCGGAGGTTTAGATTATTTATCCATTTTGAAAGGAATTCGTGTGCCTTCGCTGGTTCGTGAGGCATTACAATTACCGCTTAAAAATTACGATATGGTGATCAACGATTTCGAATGTGTTACCTCCATGGCCTGTTTGATTCAAAAACTTCCTTCGGTGCAATTTGGTCATCAGGCAAGTTTCAAAAGTCCAAATACACCGCGACCTGAAAAGGAAGATGTACTTGGTGAATGGATCTTTAAAAACTATGCAAGGTCAACACAATATCTCGGTTTGCATTTTCAGGAGTATGACGACTACATATCTCCACCCGTCATCAAGGATATTTTTCTGAAAAGCGAGCCGAGTGATCATGGACATGTCACCATTTATTTGCCGGCATATGAAAAGTCTTGTTTACGGGAAACACTTCAATCGATCAAAGACATCGAATTTCATTGGTTCCTTCCCGAAATCGTAAATAGCTACCGGGAAGGGAACATTACCTATTTCCCGGTTTTTCAGGAGTTGTTTAATGAAAGTTTACTGACTTGTCATGGCGTCATTACCGGGGGAGG
>DAIRSC010000199.1:0-4803 GCA_036804585.1 Chitinophagaceae bacterium | reverse complement strand
CCGAAAATTATTTTCCGATATTACTTATCATATTTCAGAGGGTGATAAAATTGCCCTGATTGCCAGAAACGGTTTTGGTAAATCCACCTTGCTTAAAATTCTGAACGGACGGAATCATGCAGATTCCGGCGAAGTATGGGTGCATAAAGATATACGCATTGTGATGCTCGAACAGGAAAACGAATTTAAACCTGAAAGCGAAGTATGGGACCACATGATGCAAATGAATCATGAAGTGATTCGCACCGTAAAGGCCTATGATGAGTTAATGGAATTATCTGAACAAAATCCGGATACCCTTCAACACTTGTTGAGCAGGATGGATGAATTACAAGCCTGGAATCTGGAACATTTGATTAAACAAATTCTAAGTAAACTAAACATCACCCAACTTCATCAAAAAATGGGTTCGCTCAGTGGAGGCCAAAAAAAACGAGTTGCATTGGCTCAGGCCCTGATTGAAGCAGAACTATATAGTGGTAAATGTTTGCTCATCATGGATGAACCGACCAATCACCTTGATGTACGCATGATCGAATGGCTGGAAGATCATTTGAGTTCTCAAAAAATCACCTTGCTAATGGTCACCCATGATCGTTATTTTTTAGATGCAGTTTGTAATGAAATTATAGAAATCGAAGACGAGCAAGTTTATATTCATAAAGGAAATTATGAATACTTCCTTCAGCAAAAAGCCCATCGGATTGAAGTGGCAAACAGCGAACTGTTAAAAGATAAAAATATATTCCGGAAGGAACTCGAGTGGATGCGAAAACAGCCACGTGCCCGAACCACTAAATCGAAATCCAGACAAGATGCCTTTAGTGATCTGAAGGAAAAAGTAAACCAGAAAAAAGTTGATACAGATGTTCAGCTTCAGGTTAAAATGACCCGTCTGGGTGGTAAAATTCTCGAGTTAAAAAAAGTATATAAAAGCTTTGGTGATCTTCAAATTCTAAAAGGATTTGATTATACGTTTAAACGCGGAGAGCGAATTGGAATTGTTGGTAAAAATGGTGTCGGAAAAAGTACATTTTTACAAATTGCCCTTCAACTGATGCCACCGGATTCAGGAAAAATTAACCATGGAGAAACGGTAGTCTTTGGACATTTTTCGCAGGATGGATTAAGTTACACCGAAGATAAAAGGGTGATTGAATATGTGAAGGATTTTGCAGAATTTTTCCCACTATCGGATGGCACAAAAATTAGTGCTTCAAAGTTTCTGGAACGATTTGCATTCTCGGCCGAACAACAATATACCTTTTTGAGTAAATTGAGTGGAGGTGAAAAACGAAGGCTTCAATTATTGAGCATTCTCTTCAAAAACCCAAATTTCCTTGTTCTGGATGAACCCACCAATGACCTCGACTTACAAACCCTCCAAATTCTGGAAGAATTTTTATTAGAATATCAAGGTTGCATTTTACTGGTGAGCCATGACCGATACTTCATGGATAAATTAGCTGATCATCTTTTTGTATTTGAAGGTGATGGAGTCATTCGCGATTTTCCCGGTAATTATTCGCAATACCGCATCGCTGAAGCACATGAAAAATCAAAAATCGAACCCGCTAAAGTCAAAGCACCTGAAGTGAATCAAATAGCAGGCGCAATGGCTCCGAAAGAAAAAAAGTTAAGTTTTAAGGAAAAACGGGAATTCGAACTGCTGGGACAGGAAATTCCTCAACTGGAAGAGCAAAAAAAGAAACTGGAGGCCGCTATGGCCGTCGGTACGATGCCTTACGAAGAATTACAAATAGCTGCACAGCGCGTAGCTGAACTATTGGCTTTGCTGGAAGAGAAAGAATTTCGCTGGCTTGAATTGAGTGAGTGGTACGAAAATAGCCCCAACTAAATCCTTCATTCATTCGATTTTTACGCAGACCTTATGGAATGGTTAACTGAAACCGATGAATCTTGGTTAAAGGATATCCTCTTTGTGAACAATTCGGGGATTGTCTGTCCTGCTTTTACAATAATTTTGCACCATGCAACAATATCATGATTTACTGCAACATATTTTAGACAAAGGTCAGCAAAAAAGTGACCGCACAGGTACCGGCACAGTCAGTGTATTTGGATATCAGATGCGATTTAATCTGGAAAACGGTTTCCCAATGGTCACGACTAAAAAATTGCATTTAAAATCCATTATCCATGAACTTCTCTGGTTCATCAAAGGCGATACCAATGTTAAATACTTACAAGAAAATGGGGTTCGAATTTGGGATGAATGGGCAAGAGCAGATGGAAGTCTTGGGCCGGTATATGGCAAACAATGGCGGCAATGGGAAAATAAAGATGGAGAGTTATTTGATCAATTAATGGATGTCATTCATCAGATAAAAACAAATCCGGATTCGCGAAGGATGATCGTGAGTGCCTGGAATGTGGGTGAGTTAAAGGAAATGGCCTTAATGCCTTGCCATGCCTTGTTTCAATTTTATGTAACCGACGGGAAATTAAGTTGCCAGTTATATCAGCGCAGTGCAGATGTGTTTCTCGGTGTGCCTTTTAATATCGCGTCCTATGCCCTGCTTACGATGATGATTGCACAGGTATGTGATTTAAAACCAGGCGAATTTATCCATAGCTTCGGAGATGTACATATTTACAGTAATCACATGAATCAGGTGAAAGAACAATTGAGTCGTAAACCTTTTCCGCTTCCGCAAATGAAAATCAATCCTGAAAGAAAAAATATCACCGATTTTATCTTCGAAGATTTTACCCTTGAAAATTATCAAAGCCATCCGCATATCAAAGCGGAAGTGGCCATTTAACCCTAAATTCAATTCGTGTCAATATCCATCATAGTCGCCGCATCCGAAAACGATGTCATCGGCACCAACAACACTTTACCGTGGCATTTACCTGCTGACCTGAAATACTTCAGGCAACTCACCACAGGACATACCATTATCATGGGCAGAAAAACCTATGAATCCATTGGACGTCCCTTGCCGAATAGACGAAATATTGTAATCAGCCGAAATCCACAGTTCAAAGCAGCAGGCATAGAAATCATTCATCAATTGGATGACCTGCAAAAACTCATTAATCCGGACGAAGAATCATTTATCATTGGAGGTGACCTAATTTATCAACAAAGCATGAATTTAGCAGATAAAATTTTTCTGACCAGAGTCCATACCATGATTCAGGATGGTTCCGCATTTTTCGAAAAACCTAACCCGGATGTTTGGGAAAAAACTTCATCTAAGTTTCATCTTGCAGACGAAAAGAATCCATTTGATTATACATTTGAAGTTTATCAAAAATCTAATAGCCAATAGCAATAAACCTTGTCAAATCATTTTTTCATGATTCGGGAGTATATCATCTATCGCCTAAAAGCGATGGGCAGGCATGGTATGCACTCCCCTTTTGTTTATGAATTGATTGAACAAGTGATTCGCGACAAATCCACTCACCCTTCATTTGAAATCATTGAAGCCATGAGAATGCTGATGTATCAAAATCAAACTTATCTGCAAGTGGAAGATTTTGGAGCCGGTTCACATAAAAATAATAGCAAGCAAAGGAAGGTATGTGATATTGCCCGATATGCTGGTCGAAAAGCGTATTGGGGACAATTATTGTATAAAATGGTCCGTCACTTTGGGGCAAAGTATTTATTGGAATTAGGTACTTCTATGGGCCTGGGGACCAGTTATCTCAGCACTGCAAATCCCAACGGAAAAATAGTCAGTATTGAAGGAAGTTCTGAAATTGCCCAACAGGCCATGAAACATTTTAGACAAATGCAATTGGAAAATATTGAATGTCGTGTTGGAAATTTCGATACGATCCTGGAACAGGTACTTGAAGATTCTGAGCCTTTTGATTTTATTTTCATTGATGGTAATCATCGTCATGAACCAACGGTTCGTTATTTTAAACAGTGTCTTTCACATATTCATGAAAACTCGGTAATCGTATTTGATGATATCCATTGGAGCCCGGGCATGGCCAAAGCCTGGAAAGAGATAAAAAGCGCCACCGAGGTGACGCTTTCTTTGGATTTATTTTATTTCGGTATCATTTTTTTTCGCAAGGAATTCTTGAACAAACAAGATTTTACCCTTCGATATTCCTGAACTAACGAATGAGTTCATCGGCATTCATTTCGACAACCTCATAGCCCATTTTTTCTAATCCGGGTTTAATCTTTTCAAGATCTCCCGCCAAAACGATAAACATATTTTCCGGATGTAAGTACTTTTCAGCTATCTGTTTTATATCCGCCTTGTTCAACTGTTTTAACAGGTTATTCTGGTCTACCGTATAATTGCTGCCCAATTGATACTTAATCATGTTCGATAAAAAACCTGCCTTTTGAGACATAGTTTCATACTTTCTAGCTTCACTTTGACCAATAGCATTTTTTAGAAAATTTAATTCTTCATCACTAATTCCTGACTCTTTGTATTTTCTCATTTCCTGAATCACTTCATGAAATGCGCTGTCCGTTGCAGGCGTTTTAATCCCTGAAGAGAATGTGAAAGTACCCATGTATTTATTGGAAAAGAAATTTGTACGAGCTCCGTAAGTCCACCCTTTATCTTCACGTAAATTCAGATTGATGCGACTATTAAATGCACCTCCCAACAAAAAATTCATTAGTGTAGCCTTATAATAAGGGCCTGTTGCATCGAAAGTTAATCCGGTATGGTTTCCAATCCTAAATTCTGTTTGAGCCGCTTTAGGAATGTTCACAACATGAATGAGTAGATTTTTGTTGTTATCAAATATCATGACTGATTCATCCACCTTTTGCTTCCATCCTCCTTCCTTTAT
>DAIRSC010000198.1:0-4824 GCA_036804585.1 Chitinophagaceae bacterium | reverse complement strand
GCTGTAACACAGAAATATCCCTCGAAAGCTTCCTTGAATTTGAAGCGCCTGTGAGATAATCAGCAAGGCCTGCTTAAAAATTCAAAAGCCTTGAACTTTTTTGCCAAATGACTTTTGCAATGGCCTCGAATCATTTACCGGATACCTGAAGAGAATAATCTAAGTTTCCATTAATTTTGATGGGATGCAGGATTCTGATTTGCGGCTGAACGAAATTCTTTTCAAATATTGGGGATATCATTCCTTTCGGGAAGGACAGGAAGAGATTATCCGTCACGTAATAGAAAAAAAGGATACCCTGGCTTTATTGCCAACCGGTGGCGGTAAGTCGATTTGTTACCAGGTTCCTGCACTCAAACTCAATGGATTGTGTTTGGTGATTTCTCCGCTCATTGCTTTGATGCAAGACCAATGCCATCAATTAAATCAACGCTATATTCCCGCCGGAATGGTTCATGCCGGTTTGGATCATGCACAAACAAGGGACATTTATGAAGCGGCATCAAACGGTAAAATCAAATTTTTATTTGTTTCCCCTGAACGAATCCATTCGGCATTATTTTTAGATTTTTTATACGATTGGCAAATTGGATTGCTGGCAGTTGATGAAGCACATTGTATATCGCAATGGGGTTACGATTTCCGACCTGCTTATTTACAAATCGGAGAGATTAGAAAACACCTCAAAGAGGTCCCCTGTATGGCATTAACTGCGAGTGCTACCGAACAAGTTCAAAAGGATATTCTACAATTATTACACTTTCAAAGCTATCAGATATTCAGTTCCTCATTTGAAAGGTCAAATTTGTCATTCTCTTGTTTTCAACCTGAAAATAAATTAACCCGATTGGCTCAATTATTACAATCGGTGAAAGGGAGTAAATTGGTCTACTGTCGAAGTAGAAAAAAAACCGTTGAGATTGCCGAATGGTTGGAGGCACAAGAATTAAAAATCGACTATTATCACGCCGGTTTAAGTGCTGATCTTCGTTACACTAAACAGGCCCAATGGTTGAAGAATGAAACAGAGGTGATGGTTTGCACGAATGCGTTTGGAATGGGAATTGATAAATCGGATGTGCGTATGGTTGTTCATTACGATATTCCGGATACACCGGAAGGATATTACCAGGAGGCTGGAAGAGCCGGTCGGGACGGAGAGAGAGCATATGCGATTTTGCTCTATACAAACGCCGAATTATTGCAACTGGAACGTGATATAGAATTGAAGTATCCGACTTCAAACCGAATGTCAGAAATTTATGATCAGCTTTGTCAATACCTGGGCATTCCTTATGAGGGGGGGAAGGATCAGGAATTCGCTTTTGATTTACAACAGTTCTGCAAGTTGAATAAAATGAATTCCATTCAGGTACTCAGCATGTTGAAGATTCTTGAGCAGCATGAATTAATTTATTTAAGTGAAGCATTTCAGGCGCCCTCAAAAGTTCAACTTATTGCCGGCCGAGAATATCTGGACGAATTGGAGAAAAATCAACCAGAATTGGATGAAGTGCTGAAATCATTGTTGAGGATGTATGGCGGTTTATGGAATAGGTTCGTTGCAATCAGTGAATTCAATATCGCAAAGAAATTAAATGTAAGTTATGACTATGTCCAATATCAGCTAAAACGATTACATCATTTACAAATACTGGAATATATACCGTGTCCGGACCTACCTCAAATACTATTCCTGCATGACCGGGTGCGAGCACAATTTTTGCATCTGGACCGTGTCTTGCTTGAGCGTTTGAAAAAAACGTATACACATCGGGTTTCATCGATGATTCAATATGCCTCTATGCCTCAAGGCTGCCGTAGTCAGGAATTGCTCAAATATTTTGGACAAATGCCCGAAAAGCCTTGTGGTATTTGTGATTTATGTATCTCCCGCAAAAAGAGGCAAACAGAATTCAGTTTTGAAGCCATAAAAAATACTATTTTGCAAAGATTGTCGTTGGATACAGGCACTGCATTGGACGAAATTCTGACTCAGTTTGTTCCCGAATATCATACAGAGGTGCAACGTATCGTGAGATTTTTGTTAGAGGAAGAAATCGTTCGGATTGGTTCCGGACAAAAATTGTATCTGAACCGACCTTGAAGGATGATATACTGAAAGGCTGATTTTGAAAGAAGTAAAAAATGAAAAAAGAGAAAATAAGATTTGCCATTGTTGGATTGGGCAATATCGGCGTCCGACATGCCAAACATATAGTGGCACACCCGGATGCTCAATTGGTTTCAGTGTGCGATATCCGAAAGGAAGCCTTGTTGTTTTTTGACCAATCAAACGTTCAGTTATTTGACAATCTGGATGAAATGCTTTCAAAAGGTGCCTTCGATGTTTTGTCGGTTTGTACACCCAATGTCCTTCATGCGCCGCATACCATTTCATCACTTCGAAAGGGGTATCATGTTATTTGTGAAAAACCCATGGCTACCCGATCAGAGGATAGTGCACAAATGATTCTGGAAGCTGAAATGGCACAAAGGACCATTTTTGTGGTGAAACAAAATCGTTACAATGAACCCGTTCAACAGGTAAAACAACTTTTACAACAAGGCATTTTGGGCAAGCCCTATTTAATCAATGTCAATTGTTTCTGGAATCGAAATGCGGACTATTATCAAGAGCGTCCTTGGCGTGGAACCCTCAGGCAAGATGGGGGGTGTTTGTTTACACAATTCAGTCATTTCGTTGATATACTTTATTATTTGTTTGGTCCGGTTGATACAAAATCGGGAATGGTTCGAAATTTCGCGCATCCATATACTGAACTGGAAGACAGTGGTGTTTTTTTAATGGAAACGGCCTCCGGAGCTTTGGTGAATTTTAATTTTTCGACCTGTAGCTATGAAAAAAATCTTGAAGGGGCCTTTACGATTTTAGCAGAAAAAGGAGCGGTTAAAATTGGCGGTCAATATTTAAACACCATCGAGTATCAGCAAATTGAAGGTCATGTCATTCCCGCTATTCATATTCAAGCTAAGTCCAATGATTACGGGAAATATCAGGGGAGTATGAGTAATCATGACCAAATGATTCAGAACGTGATTCAAACCTTGAGGGGTGAGGCGAGCATCATGACAAGTGCTGCCGAAGGTCATGAAGTGGTCAGAATCATTGAAACCATGTATGCGTCCGTTCAGTAAGACTAAAATAGACTGACTAAACAGCCGGAACCTTTAAAAAACATTGGCCGTTTTCTTCCTGCAACTGAATCAGCACATTATGATGGTTAACTTTGCAACAATATTCCATGTCATATTGCAAACCATAGGCTGATAATCGATGGAAATGGGAGCTGTCCTGGATAAATCCGTATAAATCAGATTTTGCCTGACGATACAAATGAGTGGCTGCTCTTGAGCTATCACAATTCATGCTGAAGTGCATTCCGATTTGATCAAACACAGCACCTGCAAAAAGCGAGTCTTCAAGATTATATCGATCTTTCCAGGAGGCACAAGCGAGGAGTACATTTTTTTGTTGTTGAATGAGGTAATCACATACGGCACCCAAATTCAAAAAACTTCCTGTAATAATTTGCTCAGCGGCATGGCACTGATGTAAAAGCCGCGTGCCATTGGTAGTGGTTAAAACCAAGGTCTTTCCTTCAATAAATTCCCGGGGATATTCCAACGGTGAATTTCCGTATTGTAAACCGGGGGCGACTTTCCCATCCCTTTCACCGGCTGTGATGCTATTGGGAATTTCCTGGCCCAGTCGAACACATTCATCTACGTCTGCTACAGGTAAAATGGCATGGGCACCGTGATGCAATACAGCAGCCATGGTTGAGGTGGCCCGAAATACATCGATGATGACAACAATTCGATCTTTTAAATCATATAAGGGTAATAAGGAGGGCGAAAAGCAAGTTTCCAGAATAGGTTTCATGGGATTATCTTTAAATGAGGGGAGCTACAAAATAGGCTAAAATTTGTGCAACCAATCCGGCCATATAACCCGAGTAAATTACTTGAGGACTATGGGCCTTGAGTTGTAAACGCGCCGTTCCGACAATGCCGGCTAAAAGTATCACACTTACGAGGAGGATTGGAGCAGCAGGCAAAGATTCAAATGTGAGAATCGCAGCAAATACTGCTGCCGAACCCCAGGCCGCTGTATGCATACTGATTTTATAAAGAATGGAGGCCAGAAAAACCAAAACACAGGTCAGAAAAACGCCCAGTAACAGGGTTTGAATCAATACATGGGCCTGAAATTGTTTATGAAAAACCCAGTAAACCCAAAAATAAAATAGCATAGAGGCAATCAGAACACCATATCGCTCTTTCAACTCCCGCATTTGAATGCTCTCGATGAATTTTAATTTCCACAATAAAACGGCGGTCAACAGGGGAAAGGTGATGGTGGTGTAGGCCACCGTGATAAACCAAAGGCCCCTTTGTTTTTCGGTTAACCCAAAAAACAATTCCTGATTCATAAAAAACAGCCAGCCAAATAATAAACTGGGAATGAATACCGGATGCAGCAAAATAGAAATGAAACCGGATAATTTTTGCGATAACGACTTTTGTTCAGACACGGCCGCAAAGTTAGGGTTTGAGGAGAAAATCATCGGAATAGATTTTTGAATGAGATTTTTATGTGTCACTGAAAACGACTTAGGGGCTGTTGGTTATCTCAATGGCGCTTCAAATTGAAGTTAGCGTTCAAGGGATAGTCCCGCACGTGTGGGACCTCCCTTAGACGATGACGCCAAAGTTGAAGATGCCGGTGAGCTGTGAAAATCAATAAATGAACTGCAAGCTTATTGAGGTGATATAAAAAATTGCCGTGCATTTAAATGA
>DAIRSC010000197.1:0-4834 GCA_036804585.1 Chitinophagaceae bacterium | reverse complement strand
GCTGCTACCACTGCCAGTAGTACCAAATACAAAAACACTTTCGGCCGAAGTAGGTTTTACCAAATTTAAACTTCCGGAACTACCTGAGGTCAAGCGTAAAGAGTTATTGGCTGTATAAGGCGCCAATTGAAAAGTGAGGCCCGGTGTTGATGCTACGACACTATTCACCAAACCACCTAGGGGCATATATGATGTTCCGGCGATGTTATACGATTGTGACATGAATACATAATTCACCCCATCCACATCATTGTTGGTTGAACCTAAAGCGTTCCCTTGAATATCCGCGACTATATCGGCATTAAACCCGGTGAGCTGCACAGGAATGTAAATCGCATGTCCTAAGTTTGAAATGAGAACGGCGAAAGTGGTCAAAATGATTTGGATTATTTTCATGTATTAGGGATAAAGATTCCGAAGTTAAGAAAAAATCACCGGATCAGAACGAAAGCTTGATTTCGACTGGTCTGGTTTCTTCACCCGATATCCCCAAACTGTAACAATCAAAAGATTGATTAATCAACATTTTTACGAATCACCTGAACCTCATTCCATCCTTTTGAATCCTTAACTTTTAATAGATAAACCCCATTGGCTAAATCAGACATATTTACACCTGTTTGATTTATTCCTTCCTCTACATCGAGGATATGTTGTTTAATCAGTCGGCCAGAAGCATCTAAAATGGTCATTTCCATTTTCGATTTTACTGGAGCAAAAATCTCTACATTTAATTGATTTTGAACAGGATTGGGATATACTTTAATCGATATATCTCCACCAAAAATCAGCTGGCGGGTCATACTCAAATTCTCTTTTTTGTCTAAATCAACCTGACGAATTCGATAATAATTCTGACCACTCAAAGGATGTTCATCAGTGAAATGATATTCCAGAGGTAAGCTGCTTGTTCCAGCAACTGCCTGGGTAGGAATTTTATCAGAAATCACTTTAAATAATTTGGCATCAGCACTTCTTTCAACCTGAAAATAATGGTTGTTCTTTTCATACCCAGTTACCCATTTTAAATCTGCCATGGATCCAGATTTTTTTACCTCAAATAAATTCCAACTTACAGGTAAGGGTGCATTGTAAAGATTGCATGCATGACAATAGAATGAAGAAAAACCACTTACCGGAAAACAAACTGTCCAAACCGTTGTAGCCGCATCATAACTAGCAGAAATCATACTATTTGGGATAGATTTGGGTATTGACCCCGGACTTCCAAGTGCGCCATTTGAAACCTGTGTAATACATAAATTATTCATTAAGCCCATGTTAGAGGCAGTTGGTAACTGTGGCCATCCAGTATTAAAGGCATCGGTATTGTACAAGTTGAAATCATCATCTAAGTAATATAAACACACAATGGCACTATCATTATTTGTTGGTGTGATTTCATAACTGCGATTGACATATGGTTGTCCGTTATGGGTTAATGTTGAACAAGCAATGTCCTCAGTAACCGTAATATTTCCCAGACTGGTACCATCGGCCACATCCTGTATGGCAACCACTTTTGAACAATCTGTAAAAGTGCGCAAGGTATCTACATTCCCGTCTGTTAAAACAAATTGATTGGCTGCCACCGAACCACAATTTGAAAAATTAAATTGTATATCCTGATTCGCGATATGATTGCTTCCTCCACCAATACTCACATAAGCCGCGGCAGTATCGGTACAGGATGGAATATCACTTGTTTGTAAAATCATATAAACCGTATCCGAAATACAAATACTATTAGGATTGGGATGTGGAATGGTCAGGGCCGGATTCTCGAAATATAATGTATCCGTTCCGGGTGGAATCAAAGCAAATGGGTTAATCAAATTTCCCACATTTAAACAATTAGGCGCACAAGCAGAACCCGTCAGGACTGTATTTCCAAAATCAGGTTTAGAATTCACTTGTAAGATGACAGAATCCGAAGATCCACACACCCCCGACAAAGAGACTTTAGAATAAACAACGGTGGAAGTAGAATTAAACTGAGTCGGATTTGGAATCAAACTACTTGTACCGATATCAAAATAATAATTTACAGTCGCTGCGCCATTCCCGCCTGAAACGATACTATTCAAACTGGTTAAATCAAATAATGCATTTCCTGAACTTGACAAAATTTCACATACTGCAAGGGTATCTTGTACAACAATTGGTGAAGGTTTAATTTTTAAAGTAACCGGAACACGACAAATTGTATCGGCACTGCAGGCTGCATAAAAGGTATAAGTACCAACAGTATTAGTATTGGCAATACCTGTAGCAGGCACCAAAAAAGGATTAAACGAGGAAGAGTTGCTAACACTGATACCGCCTGTTGGGGTTAAAAACCATTTTGGACAAGGTTGAATTTCATATTCGATCGTGAGTTTGGCCGTGGTTGTCTGACCTTGGGCATTATGGGTTGCATCAGTGGCACCCGGAGCGTCGTCGAAGGTCTCCCAATACCCGACATTGAAAGTTCCACCGGCGCCTAAAGCAGCATACATGGCATTCAGCTGTGCAGCAGTTAAAGATATTTTGTAATCAAAGTTATATACCGAGAAATTCAGAGGATTACCTGCTACTCCCGGAACAAAAGGATTGGAAGGTCCGTTGGGTGCCACACCAAAAATATTGAATCTAGCCTCATTTCCAAAAGTACTGGTCACATTTCCTGCTAAATTCTCGATGAGCAGAGAACCGCCCGAAATTACCGAACAATCCGGTAAAAGAGGTAATGAACCAAGTGCGAAATTTCCTGCTGTCGCATCACTTGAACCATCAATTGCTGACGGAGTAATGACCGTTGTGTTTAAAACAAACGTTCGTTTTCGAGTTGTACAGGATGACGCAGTAAATCCAGCAAAAACACCTGCGTTGGAGTATTGGCAAACACTATCATTAGGACTCACAACGGGCTTATAATTAATCAACGAATCAACAAAAGTATTATTGATGAGATTATTATCGGTAACACCGGCAATATTGGCATTGGCAGTAATAATATATTTTCCGTTTGCTGAAAAATTGACCCCCGAAATGGCCGCATTCAAACAACTACATGGAGCCATAGCACCCGAGTTCATGGTAAAACTATTCGTCTGGATTCCATTGGGGCCATTCACATTAAAATTGACCGTGATGTTATTATTTGCAATATTCAGAGTTTGAGGCGATTTATTACAAACCAAAGCAGATAAAAAACTGTTGGTAGCATTGCAAGCTGTAGATGGTTTGGTGATACTCAGTACCTGAACATCCGTGAAAGCCGGAGCTTGGATAAATGAAATTGTTCCATCCCAATAAACAGTTATAAAACTGGGTAAAGTTGGTCCGCCCAGATAACCAACTCTTTGAGACTGACCTGGTAAAATGAAATCACCTGTAAGCACATCAACGCCACCGGCTGAGAAGGAAAGTGGTGCGAGTGTTCCTGCCCCATTGGATCGCATAGCCAATCCTTTGGTACCCGTTAAAGCAAATCGATACGTTGTATTCTGAGGAATCACCAGCCCGATGCAATTAAAGGGAGTGACTTGCCCAATTACAGTGGTTGTTATCGGTTGTAAAGATTGGGATACTAAGGTCCAGCCCGCTCCGGGCACTACCGGCAATCCCCCCAAACTGCTCGATGAGTAATATAAAGCCATGGAATTATTTTCATACAAATTGGCTTCCAAGGTGGTGAGATTGGTGATGACAATCGGGAAATTGTTATTATTTCTGATGGCAAAAGTGATAAACACATTGCCCGTTGTAAAAGTCGTACCCACTGTAGGTGTGTACCCGCCTGCTGTAATTGTGGTTTGAGCATTTACAGAAATAGAGAATAACAAGAGGAAAAGGGGTAATAGGTTTTTCATTCAATAGGATTTACTTTAATTCATAAAAATTTCCGGGTAATCGGTTTAATACTCACAAATCTAATAATTTTATCTCAGTTTACCACATTGCATGGATTTAATACCAAACCTCTCCTCTTTGCGTCAAAAAACACCAAGCAGCCTGCTGAATTACCAAAGAACAATCGTTTTAATTCATGAGAAATTCATTGAACAGAATGTTCTAATTTCGCGCCATGTTTTATCAATTATCCCAAATCCCCCAACGAACAAAAAAGAATCGTCAGGAAGGTCTGACTATGGTCATGGACAAAGGACTGAGCATTCAGGAGGTTCATCATTTTATATCTGTTGCCGGCCCCTATATAGATATCGTTAAATTAGGATTCGGTACCGCCATGGTCACCCCAAATTTGCCAGACAAACTCAAGGTTTACGCCGATTATGATATTCCTGTATATTTCGGAGGAACATTATTTGAAGCTTTTCTAATCCGAAACCAGTTTGATGAGTATTTAAAAATGGTTCAAGACGCAGGCCTGAAGCACGTAGAGGTATCAGATGGTTCCATCAGTATTCCACATGCCGAAAAATGTGGTTATATTGAAAAATTAGCCAAACATGTTACCGTACTCAGTGAAGTGGGCAGCAAGGATGCAGCACATATCATTCCTCCCTACAAATGGATTGAATTGATGAAAGCTGAATTGGAAGCAGGTAGTCAATATGTGATTGCAGAAGCCCGTGAAGCAGGGAATGTAGGTATCTATCGAAGTAGTGGCGAGGTTCGGGAAGGTTTGGTTCAGGAAATTCTTACACAAATACCTCAGGATAAAATTATTTGGGAAGCCCCTCAAAAAGCTCAGCAAGTTTACTTTTTGGAACTTTGTGGCTGTAATGTCAATCTAGGCAATATAGCGCCCAATGAAGTTATTCCGTTAGAAGCAACCCGTTTAGGTTTTAGGGTTGTTACATTTACCTTTTTTCTCGATCAGTGAGTA
>DAIRSC010000196.1:0-4896 GCA_036804585.1 Chitinophagaceae bacterium | reverse complement strand
GTTTAGGGAGAGGTGATTTTTTTTTCGATATCTTAAAAATGAATAAACTCATTGGCTACCAACTGGCCTAATTTTTCGGCAAATTGGACTTGACGCTTTGGGAAAATTCCTTGTACCGTGAATCCAAGAATTTTTACCGGATTTCGCGGGTGAAACAGCATCTTAATGGCTATCAGGTTGGTGAACCACCCGATAAATGCTGAAATAACAGGGAGTATGAGTAAGGAAAGCATAAGATTACTCTATATCTGTTTTTTCATATTCATATTCCAGACTTTCCTGGTATTTACGATCCTGAAGAATGTATTTATTGCCTTTGGCCAGAAAATGCACCCTTAAGTTTTCAACAGAGATAGGCTTGCCATCCGCCAAATCTGCAATATTACTATGCCCAATATCATGACCATCAATGATGATAATCATACCGCTTCCAATCGCTTCCATCACATTGCCATCAGTAATCATGAGTCCGGTATCTTCACCTAATCCAATTCCAATACAGGAGGGGTTGGTAGAAATAGCCTGAGCCAATCGCCCGAAGCGACCGCGTTTATCGAAATGGGAATCAAAAATAACATTTTGCATAAAGGCTAATCCGGTGGTGACTTTAACGGCCCCTTTCAAGTGTGCATTCGCAGCATTCCCTTCGTAAATCATCGTATTGCTCATGGCCATAGCCCCTGCACTGGTTCCTGCCAGAATGAATCCAGTTTCATTTTTATATCTATCATGCAGGATACGATATATTTCCGTACCACCGAAAGTTGCTGTCAACCGCATTTGATTACCACCACTAAACATCACGGCATCCGCTTCTTTCAAGCGTTGAATATATTCAGGATTCTGAGCGTCCTCACGATTCCGAATATGGATGACCCCTACATTGGTACAAGAGAGTTTGCTAAAAGCGTCCAGATAATTGGCGCCTACCTCAAATGGAATCGTTGAAGCAGTGGTGATAACTTCGATTCTGCTTTGCTGTTTATGCTTCGTTTCGTTAACAATGCGGACTAGAATGCCTTGTTCAAAGAAGTTTAGATTGTTTCTTTGGATAAACCCTTGTTCAAGGTCTGTACCCTTATCCTCTGCGCCTCCGACCGGAATCAGAATGCCTTTTGGTGCTATCATATATTCAATAAACGGCAAATATATAAAAACCTTTTACAACGACCCTTTTGAGCCTGAAAGCGATGTGTATAAGTTACTAAAAATCAGAAAGCTGCTGCCGGCACCAGGCTTTCATATAATTGTTCGTACATTGGCACGATGAGGTCAATTCTGAAGTTTTGAGCCTGTTCGAGTGCATTTTTTTTGAAAGTATTCAGTTTATCTTCATCACTGAGTAATTCAAGAGCGTACTTCGCCATTGATTCGGTGTCACCTACTTCAGTCAGATACCCGGTAAATCCATGGATATTGATTTCGGGAATACCTCCTGCATTGGTTGAAATAACCGGAACCTGACACCCCATAGCCTCCAAAGCTGCCAATCCGAAACTTTCATAGGCCGATGGGAGTAAAAACAAATCAGTGATGGATAAAATTTCCTCGAGTTTTTCTTGCTTACCCAAAAAGCGAATATCCTCACAAGTTCCTAATTCACGGCATAACTGCTCCATGGCCTGTCGTTCTGGACCATCGCCAATCATGAGCAATTTACAAGGCATAGATTTTCGTAATTGATGAAACATATGGATCACATCATCAACCCGTTTTACTTTTCTGAAATTGGAAACGTGGGCTAGTATTTTTTCACCATTGGGTGCCAACATTTTTTTGAAATGTTCCTTATTGCTTTGCGAGAATCGTTTGATATCCACAAAGTTTGGAATCACATGAATTTCCTTGTCAATTTTAAATGAATTCAAGGTTTCTTGACGCATATATTCAGATACAGCCGTAATGGCATCTGATTCGTTGATGGAAAACGTGACCACCGATTCATACATTTTATCCTTACCGACTAAAGTGATATCCGTACCATGCAGGGTTGTAATAAAAGGAATATTGGCTTGTTGCTTTTTTAAAATTTGATTGGCTAAATAGGCTGATGAAGCATGTGGAATGGCATAGTGGACATGCAATAAATCCAATCCCTGATTCAAAATGACGTCAACCAAAGTCGACGACAATGCAGACTCATATGGTGGGAAGTCAAATAAGGGGTATGTAGGAACCGTTACTTCATGATAAAAAATATTTGGGTGAAATGCATCTAATCGAACCGGTTGTTGATAGGTTATAAAGTGAATGATATGGCCTTTATCAGCCAGTGCTTTACCTAATTCCGTTGCTAACACGCCACTGCCTCAAAAAGTTGGATAACAAACTATGCCTATTTTCATGAAATGTGTATTTAAAGTATATGGGGCATTACGCCTAAGGACAAAGGTATGAGGATGTAAAGGATTTCACCACGTAATTACAAAAGACTTCATCGGAAAATTCAATGGCTTTGTCTGCATTTAGGCATAAAGCATCAAGAATTTCTGCATGATCATTTTGTTCGATGAAAATGACTGATGAATCTGGCTTATGACAAAGGGGGATTTGACCTTGAGCATCCGCATGCATTTAAGTTCGTACATTTGCGAATTACTATGACTAAATCCCATTTCTTCAGCACTGATCAGGAGCAACTTGCTCGATTTGCAAAGGCCATGGCTCATCCGGTTCGAATTACAATTTTGCAATGGTTGAGCAATCAAACCTGCTGTTATCATGGCGATATGGCGGATGAACTCCCTATTGCCAAATCCACCTTGTCGCAACACCTCAATGAACTCAAAGATGCAGGACTCATTCATGGAAATATTACCCCACCTACGGTAAAATATTGTATTCATAAGGAGAATTGGAGGAAGGCTCAGGATTTGTTTGCTCGAATGTTTAATCAAGTGGCTTTGAGGGAAGTGTGCCAAAAATAAATATTCGTAAGAATACGAATTAAAATATTGTTCGTAGATTTGCGAATGATAAATTCAAATAGGATGATCGAAATTAAAGTGCTGGGTACGGGTTGTGCCAAATGCAAAACTACTTATAACAATGCCCTGGAAGCGGTTAAACAATTGGGCATGGATGTGCAAGTCCTCAAAATTGAGGATATAGAAGAGATGATGAAGTACAATGTGTTGACTACACCGGTTCTTATAATCAATGAAGAAATGAAAATAAAAGGTCGTGCTGCAGATGTTCAAGAAATCAAACAGCTACTCGTAGCGATGACTTAAATCAGGGTGAAATTGAATTTCTATGCAACCAAAATTAAAATTTTTAGATCGATATCTGACCTTATGGATTTTTATGGCCATGGGTATTGGAGTAGCTATTGGATATTTTCTGCCAGGTACACCGGATTTTATCAATTCCTTTAATCGAGGTACCATTAATATTCCGTTGGCATTAGGTTTAATCCTGATGATGTACCCACCACTCACTAAAGTGGATTTTAAAAAAGTGCCTCAGATGTTTAAGCAACCCAAATTGCTCACGGCATCATTTTTTATTACCTGGATTGTTGGACCCTTTTTGATGTTTTCGCTGGCTGTATTATTTTTGAAAGATTATCCGGAATATATGACCGGTCTCATCATTA
Source organism: Chitinophagaceae bacterium (assembly GCA_036804585.1). Taxonomy (GTDB): domain Bacteria; phylum Bacteroidota; class Bacteroidia; order Chitinophagales; family Chitinophagaceae; genus OLB11. The sequence continues at coordinate 1,298 of DAIRSC010000196.1, read as the reverse complement.
TCGGATTGGCTCCTTGTATTGCCATGGTCATTGTTTGGAACGAATTAGCAGGTGGAAACCGCGAGTTAACGGCCGGTTTGGTGGGTATCAATAGTGTTTTACAGGTATTGTTTTTCAGTGCTTATGCTTATTTCTATTTGGAAGTGATGCTGCCCTTGTTTGGAATCAAAGCCCTAACCATCAACATAGCTTTCATGCAAATATTGGAAACCGTATTCCTATTCCTGGGTATTCCGTTTATTCTGGCCATGATAAGCCGCATCATGTTGGTGAAGTTAAAAGGTGAAACGTGGTTTAATACCAAATTTATTCCGAAAATATCACCGATTACTTTGATTGCTTTGTTGTTCACGATCGTCGTGATGTTTAGTTTAAAAGGGAGTATGATGGTACAATTACCTTTGGACGTCCTTCGTGTGGCATTGCCCTTGAGCATCTTCTTCGCGATCATGTTTTTTCTGATGTTTTTTGTCAGTAAAAAAATAGGTGCCAACTATCGCGATTCGGTTGCTTTATCATTTACAGCGAGTGGAAATAATTTCGAATTGGCCATTGCCGTTGCCATTGGTGTATTTGGCATGAATAGTGGTCAGGCATTTGCAGGTGTAATCGGTCCATTGGTGGAGGTGCCTGCATTAATTTTATTGGTTAAAGCCAGCTATTATTTAAAAGATAAATATTATTCGCATCAAAAATAGGTCCACATGTTCGCAGCAATAAAAACACAAATCGAGCAATTTTCTGCAAATGAAATTTCGGCCGAACGAAAGGGGAAATTACAAGCTCTTGTAGATTTTATCCAGAACAAAAAAGATGGCCAAGAAATCATTCGGCTCAACTTTATTTGCACGCATAATTCACGAAGAAGTCATTTGTCTCAAATATGGGCTCAGACTATGGCATGTCACTTTAATGTCCAAAATGTCTATTGTTATTCCGGAGGTACTGAGGCCACAGCTATGTTTCCTCAGGTTACAGAAACCCTAAGTTCGCAGGGTTTTAAAATTCAAAGGCTTTCAGAGAATCAGAATCCGGTATATGCCATCAAATATGGATCGAACGAACAAGCCATCATCTGTTTTTCTAAAGTCTATCAGGATGCTTTTAATCCTCAAAGCAACTATGCTGCTATTATGACTTGTAATAGTGCCGATGAAGGTTGTCCGGTTGTATTGGGAGCAGCAGCCCGGTTTTCTATTCCATACGAAGATCCTAAAGCATTTGAAGGTACGGATTTGCAATCTAAAATGTATGCTGAACGTAGTTTGGAAATTGCCCGGGAGTTATGGTGGGTTATG
>DAIRSC010000195.1:0-4899 GCA_036804585.1 Chitinophagaceae bacterium | reverse complement strand
TTTTCTGGGCATCATCGTTATAAAAAATAACAGAACGATACTGAGTACCTACATCATTCCCCTGACGGTTTAATTGCGTGGGATCATGCGATTGCCAGAAGGCTGACAATATTTCGTCGGTACTGATTCGCTCCTTATTATAAACGACTTCAATCACTTCTGCATGCCCGGTCATTCCTGTACATACTTCTTTATAAGTTGGATTTTTTACTTTTCCACCTGCATATCCTGATCGCACCGAGAGCACCCCATCCAGTAAGAGGAATTGTGCTTCAACGCACCAAAAGCAACCTCCACCCACTACAATGGTATCCAATCCTTTTTCTGTTTCATTTTGTTTTGCTTCCATTTCTTTAAAAAATGTTTGATCCTGAATACTCGCCTCGCTTTGACAACTCATTGCCAACAACAAGACACAAAAAGCCATGATGAATTTGTTTCGTATGATCATTGATTATTTTTTTTCGTCTTTTGCCTCAAAATCCAAAATCACTGAATTAATACAATATCGTTTGTACGTTGGTGGCGGGCCATCATCAAAGATATGCCCCAAATGCGCATCGCAACGGGCACACATCACCTCAACACGATGCATACCATGTGAATGATCTTCGGCGTATTTAACGCTTTTATCGCTCACAGGCTCAAAAAAACTCGGCCATCCACAACTGCTTTCAAATTTTCCATCAGACCTGAACAAGGCATTGCCACAAGCTTTACAGCGATACAAACCTGCATCGTAATGATTCCAGAATTTACCCGAAAAAGCATATTCTGTCCCTTTCTGTCGGGCGATATGAAACACCTCTGGATCTAGATTCTTTTTCCATTCCTCTTCACTCACCTTTACTTTTGTGGTATCATTGGTGGAGTAAAGTGTATTTTTATTTTCTGACATTTTTTGTGGATTTTGAGCGGTGCTGCATTGCACAAAGATGCTAAATAAACAAAACAATCCAAGGCTGAGCGGCCAGCGTATCGAATTGATTTTTTTGATAGTTCGATTTTTCATTTGTTTCAAATTAATATTTAGATGTTTTTGTTTGTTTTTCTGTTGCCGCTATGGATTTCAAAGTTCATTCTAAATTTTCATTTATCTTATCAATATTATCACATCGGTATAAACCACCCTTTGAATTGGATCATCTCCCCATTCACATTGGCATTATCCGATTTCGAAGAAGCAATCAATGTTTTGGTCATCTTGATTGGTTCACAAAAGCATTAACCCACTTCAAACGATCATTTTAAGTATTCCATTTTATTTGCGTTTATTTTAACGAATGTTTGGCGACCTTGACCTGAATGCTCAAAATGCATTTCCATGCGTCATCCGTATAATCATTCGACGTACAAAAGAAAAATTCCTTACAAAAAAGAAAAAAAACGGCGTCAGGGCTGCCTGACAGAAGAAGTATTGAATCCACCGGCCGGCCCGAATCCGCTGCCCCATTTGATGATTCCATTCTTGCGCATAAACTTTTGCCGCTTTTGCCAGCGAATACTCTTCATTCAATACTTTGTTTAATAAAGGCTCCAATATGGCGGCACTCCTCAGCGCATTACTCATCCCATTTCCTGTAAGCGGTGCAATGCTTCCGGCACTATCTCCCAAATAAAAAACATCATCGGCCACAGCTTGTTTCGCATAAAAGGTCACATTCGAAATCGTAAGTGGATCTTCATATACCTTTTGCCCTTCTTTCCAAATTTCTGAGAGTCGTGGATTCTTTTGCAGCACTTCGCTTTCGAGCAAGGATATCTGCCCCTTGTACTTTTTCAACATTTCGGCTTTCACCAAATAGCACAAACAATATTGTTCATCATCCACTTTGCTCATGCCACAGTAGCCTCCTTCAAACAAATGCAAACCAATGGTATCTGCCGCAAATGCACCACGAAGATGGTATTTTACACCTACCCAATTTTCACCACCTGTTTGGCCTTTATTAAAATTCCCAAATGCATATCGACCAAATGCCCCGCATAAAATCCGCCCCTCAAAATCACCGGCATTGGTTAATAGTTTAAATCCCTGCAAATTTTTTTCATATCCTAGGCAAGTCGTACTTGTTCGGATATCTACGCCCTCTTTCCGGGCAATTTGAAATAAGGCTTCATCTAAAGCATAACGCCGTATACCAAATCCACCAGAATCCAATTGTTCGCGAATAAGCCTACCTCGCTGATCACTAAAAACCAATTGATTAATTTCCGGCAAATGCCATTGTTCCGGCACTATACCCAGTTTGATTAAAAACGCTCTACTTTCATTCGAAATATATTCTCCACAAACTTTATGAGCAGGGTACTTCTTTTTCTCGATGAGCAACACTTTTTTTTGAGCTCTGGCCATCAATATCGATAATGCCAAACCCGATAATCCCCCACCCACAATCATACAATCATATTTCATCGAATTCCTTTTTATGCTGATATATGATTAAATGCCTGAAGGCCCATCTCCAAGCTATCCGGGCCTCATTCATTCTCACCTCGTTTAAAAGTTCTTGCCATTCACTTTTTTTGAAACCCCTCGCCACAGATAGTGGCGCATCATTTTTTACCAAATACGATTTTGAAAACAATCGGGTCAGTATTTGGATAGAGTAGTACGCCAAAAAATGCCGGTGTAAATCATTGATAAAAAATCCCCATCCGCTATTCAAACGCATCCATTGAAGCTGTTCCTTTAAATCATGATCCTCAAAATGATGACAAAATAAGGAACTAAAAATAATATCCGGTTTTGTAGTCAAATTCATTTTCCGGTAATCGCTGATTATGAAATGAATATCGGGATGATTGATTCGGGCATATGCCACAATATGCGGATTTAACTCTACACCCGTACAGTGCACTTCTATTCCTTTTTTCCGACAATACGTTTGAATCACCCTTAAATTATCTCCGCCACCACAACCAATTTCGAGAATACGTATGGACTTCTTTTTATCTGCAAATTTTTTAAATCCGGCAAGTGTAATTTGATGCCCACCCAAATAGGCATTGATAGTATCCAATTCCTGCATATTTAATACCAAATCATCGGCGGGTATATTTTCTGCGTCGAGTAGTTCCTTTAAGTTTGATCGATGGGTCAATCTCAACATTTGTATAAGTTCATGGTTTCCATGGTCAATCCCGGACCAAATGCAGCGCCGAAGTAATTTCCGGGTTCCGAATGACATTCCTTGATACGATGTAATAAGAATAAAATGGTTGCCGAAGACATATTTCCGTAATGCCGTAAAATCTCACGGGAGTCCTGTAAATCACCCGTACGAAGGTTCAAAGCTTTGGATATTTCCTGCAATATTTTTTTACCACCCGGATGTATGGCCCAATAACGAATATCTGAGCTACTCACCTGCGCATGTTCAAAAGCGGCCTGCATCAGGGGTTTTATTTCGCCAGCAATCAAATCCGGAACCAAACCCGTTAAGGACATCAAAAATCCATTGGCCGAAATTTGCCAGGCCATGTCCGCATAGCCTTTCCAAATTATTTCAGCGTAAAACCCATTGATTTCATAAATGCCCTTTTTGTTTCCAACCACGACTGCAGCTGCTCCATCGCCAAACAATAAAGAGGTCGTAATATTTTCAAAGGAATAGTCTTCCTGAAAATGTAAGGTACATAATTCCACATCCACAATCAGTACCCTTGCTTGGGGCCATGCTACACAAATATCATTGGCCTGTTTCAACGCATGAATAGCCGCATAACAACCCATAAAATTAATCGAACTTCTGACCGTATTGGAGGGCAAACCAAGCAATCGCATCAGTTGGATATCCAATCCGGGAGCCGCCATTCCTGTACAACTTACCGTTAATAAATGTGTGATGCCATCTAAAAATTCAGGGTCCAAATTTCTAATAGCTTTCATACACAAGGCCGGTGCCAGCTCAAAATATTTTTCCATCCGTTCATCGATAGACACCGCAGACTGTTTCGAAAAAAAGGTCCACTCCTCATGCGGCAAGGAAAAATCCTGCAGCGCAGAATACCGGCTATCAATTTCTGAACGTGCATACAACCTCTTTACCTTCTCTAAATCCTGCATTGGGATATCATACCTTTTTTGCATAAAATCCAATATCGCAGATTGTTGATGAAAATAATCCGCTTCACCAATTGCGATTGCCTGTATAAATGCCATAATCTGAAGTGTAATAATAAAGCATTTATTTGACTGTCCGAATAGGCATCATTGATGTGGTATGAGGTTTAAGACGATGAAGCAGATATTCATGCCTGCCGATGCCACCTAATTCATTATCATCGTTTGCCGTTAATTAGCCTCTAGTATATTATGCCAAACTTTGTACGCCCAAAAGAGGAAGTAAACAACAGATGCGAATAAACACGCATGAAACACATATACCGCCATGGGAAAAATGGGCCAATAAAATAAAGTAAATCCAATTGCGACCGCTGCAAACAAACTTCCGCTCAACACAAAAGTCCCCCGATACCCCAATATCATCCTCATGGTTTCAACCCCATCCGCACGATCCTGCTCATGCTGATAAATCTGCGACATAGGATAAATTGCGCCTATTAAACAACTGCTCACGATTGCCATGGCCCAGTTCACAGGCACATCTGCACATCGTTGGGTGATTAAAAAAAACCAAGCCCCCTGAAAAATAAAGACGACCATAAAACCAATGAGCGGAAATTTTTTCAACCTCACCCGACGCCAACTATATAGCCTCGAAAATAGAATGTATAAATTCAGCCCCAATGTACTGAATGCGGGCAGAAAAACTCCGGCAATTGCAATGGCGAGAACGTCCATCACAGCACTCATCCATTCTATACTTTGCGGCTCTTTCATCGGAACTATCTCAAGGCCAATGCTCCCCTCATCCTGATCTTCCAAACTGTAAT
>DAIRSC010000194.1:0-4913 GCA_036804585.1 Chitinophagaceae bacterium | reverse complement strand
CAATTTCAAAACATTAATCAAAGAAATTACCAAAGAGCCCATGAGGTTATACTACCTCAACGGGCACTATAATGTCAAAAACTCCCCCGACGAAAATTACGCCCGCGAATTACAAGAGTTGTTTACGATCGGTAAAGGACCCAATCTCTGGAATGAAGATGATGTCAAAGCCGCCGCAAAAGTGCTCACCGGATATCGGGTCGATCAGGGCACACTCACTACATCGTTTGATAGCACCAAACATGAAACAGCCAATAAACAATTTTCGGCTTTTTATAATAATACCGTCATCACAGGCCAAAGCGGTGCCAATGGTGCCAACGAACTCGACGACTTATTAAACATGATTTTTGCCAAAGATCAAATCGTCGCAAAACATCTTTGCCGTAAAATCTACCGCTTTTTTGTGTATTACGATATCGATACGACCATCGAAAACGATATCATCAGTGGCCTCGCTACAACGCTCATCAATAACAATTGGAACATCAAACCCGTTCTTTTACAACTTTTCAAAAGCGACCATTTTTACGACACCCTCAGTATGGATTGTTATATCCGTACACCCATGGATTTTTACCTCGGGCTTGCACGCACCCTCAATATTCAAATTCCAATCAGCACACCCATCGAAGATTATTGGCGCGCGCATTACATTTTTGCCTATCACTGCGAACAAAATGGCATGGATCCCGGCAGCCCACCCAGCGTTAGTGGATGGCCTGCTTTTTATCAAACGCCGCAGTTCCATCAAATGTGGATTAACTCCGATACCCTTCCCAAACGCATGAAGGTGAATGATGCATTGTTTACCAACTATGGTGTTTGGGCTTCTCCAAATTATCAGGTCAAATGTGATGTATTGGCTTTTGTACAAACCCTCAGCGACCCCGCCGATCCGGTGGCGGTGATTAATGAATGTGTTTTGTATTTATTGGGCCTAACCCTTTCTCAATCCATGAAAGATTATTTTAAATCCATTTTATTATCCGGCCAAAGTCAAAACTACTATTGGACCAATGCCTGGAACGACTACATCAATAGCCCCGGCAATGCCACCTTCGAAGGAATCGTGAAAGGTCGCTTGCAACTGATGCTTACTGAAATGTGCCGATTGGCCGAAAATCATTTATGTTAATTAATTACCGGTAAATATTATAGATATGAAACGCAGAGATTTCCTCAAAATGAGTTCCATGGCCACATTGGCCTATACCCTCAATGGCGTGCCGGTACATGCCTTCGGCAGCGACGGATTATTGGCGAAAAGCCGAAATACCAACGGCAATATTTTAGTACTCATTCGCCTGAGTGGGGGAAATGATGGACTGAACACCCTCATCCCCCTCGACAAATACAGCGAACTAAGTAATGCCCGTTCCAATATTTTAATCCCTCAGAGTAATGTGTTAAGCCTCAACGGAACAACTACCTCGGGCTTACACCCGGCCATGACTGCTATGCGCAACATGTATAATAACGGCAAGCTGAATATCATTCAAGGTGTCAGTTATCCCGATCCAAATTTTTCACATTTCCGATCTTCAGATATTATGTTTAGTGCCTCTGATTCAGCTACTTTCGTAGATACCGGATGGATAGGACGTTTTATCGATCATCAATTTCCAGGTGCCCCTTATGCCTATCCCGACCCAAATTTCCTAGATCCCTTATCCATCGAAATAGGCACATCCGTTTCGTCCATGATGTCAGGCGCTACAGGGCTCAACGGTCTGGCCATCTCGAATATCTCCAGTTTTTATAATATCGTCAACGGCACTGTCGATCCGGCTCCTGCCACACCTGCCGGTAATGAATTAACTTATATTCGTTTCATCTCTCAGCAAACCCAGGCTTATACCCAGGTCATTGCCAATGCCGCCGGACTAGGCACAAATGCTGCAACCTATCCTGCCAATAATCGTTTGGCCGAGCAATTAAAAATTGTTGCTAAATTGATTTCAGGTGGTTTAAAAACACCGGTGTATGTGGTGAATATTGGTGGTTTCGATACCCACGATAATCAGGTGGATGCCAATGATCATACGCTCGGTCAGCATGCTGATTTACTCAAACAACTTTCCGATGCCATTGGCGCATTTCAACAGGATTTGGATATGCAAAATCTGGACGACAAAGTAACAGGGTGCACCTTTACCGAATTCGGCCGTCGGGTAAAATCCAATGCCAGCGAAGGTACCGACCATGGATCAGGTGTGCCTATGTTTGTGTTTGGCAGTAAAGTAAACCCAACGATTATTGGGACAAGTCCTAATTTACCGGCAAGCGCTACCGTCAACGACAATGTGCCAATGCAACACGATTTCAGGCAAGTTTATTCCACCATTTTATCAGATTGGTTTTCGCTTCAGCCCTCCGATGTGAGTAGCATCCTAAATGGACAGAATTACAATTGGTTGCCTATTTTCAAATGGACCGTCGATACGCCTCATGTGGAAGCGCCCGCCCAATTATCACTCGAACAAAATTTCCCCAATCCATTCCGCAGCCATACCACCATTCGGTTTAGCTCTGAAGGAGGCGCTGCCCAAATTCTTTTGTACGATCAAATGGGCCGCATGCTTCGGGTGCTTTATGAAAATGAAGTTCCCGTAGGTCGGTTCGATTTCGGCGTAGAAAGAAATGGATTGCCCGCAGGTCAGTATTTTTACCAATTACAAGTGGGAAACTCTATTAAGCTGACCAAAAGTTTATTGATTGTTGATTAATTGATTTCAGCTCATCCCTCATCTTTTAAGCCGCAACGCCCTAATATAATCGTTTTCAAATAAGGTAAATGAAGCTTCTCCACCGGATGTGGGGTCTGCGGTAATACATACAAAGATGAATTTGGAATGGCCTGCTGAATTTGTATCGTCTCCGCTAAACTCACCATGGTATCCCGGTCACCGATACCCATGGTAACAGATACTTGCAAAGCAGCAACAGAATGGGGCGTCAAATAAGGATGATCACCTAATTCCTGCATAATTTTAGCGGTTCCACTTAATACTTCTTCCCAACCCATAGCTGTATGCCGCTTTTGTAATATTTGGGCATAAGTCGGAATCTTTTCAAGCATTTTTTCTTTGTCCAACATCTTTATTTCACGGGCTGCACTCTCCGGAGACCAGTCTAATTTTGTTGCCAGGGTGATAATCCGCTTAAATAATTTCGGTTTTTCCAGAGCGGCCATCAAGGCTATATAGCCACCCATGCTATAACCAAATACATAAACGGTATTTTGAAGAGATTCGATGTAGGTCAATAAAAATTGAACATAACTACTTACATCATACTGATAAGTTCCCAGGGGTGAATCACCATGACCGGGCCAGTTTGGATGATGTACTTCAAACGAAACAGAAAAAGTATCGGCGATTGATTGCATCTGCTTTTGATCACCTAATGCACCATGCAAAATCAGGAGTATGGGTTTACGATTACTCATCCTTTTTTTTCAGTTTAGGTTTTTTACGAATATCTAATTTTTGTTCCCAATTGGCTTTAATCAAAATCTCATTGGGGATTAATTCGACAATTTCGGGTTGGCGTTTTTGTTTCCAATTGCCTGCGTCCAATTGCCCATTGCCGTTTTCATCTTTCAACAATCTCAGTTGATAAGAACCCGGACTTAACTGGTTAAAATTCAGGATGGTATCCCGACAAGCTTGTTCACGAATCACCTGATTGTTTAACATCAATTGAGCAACTAAGTTTTGATTCACCGGGCACAACAAGGTGAAATATCCATAATCACTTTTGCGCTTACTGCGAAACATCAATGTATCGGCCTGCATTTTCCGCAATAAGGTATCTTGAACAAAACCTTCCAACAATTGCACCTGATATAAAACATCCTGTTGCCAGTCTGTGTTTAATTTCAAGATTTTTCGGGTACTGTCCAAAACAATCGACACACTTGCATCCAAAATACCATCTTGGTATAAACGAATTTTAGTTTCATCCCAATTTTTCACCGCCTGATTAAAGGTAAATTTTAAACCCTGTGTAATATCTAAACTCCGGCTTTTGAGATTGGATGTGTCCACATTCAACACATAAGTAAATGTCGCATCTCCTGCCTTGGGTTTATTGCTATTCACACCGGGCTTGGGGCTGCTCACTGTTTTGCTGCTATCGAGGTCCTTTTCTAAGAAAGTATACAAAGTGACCTGCAAAAGTGAATCGCCCGGAACGATATTGGAATTTGAAAAAGCAATGCGCTCACCCGGAGCATCATATTTCAGGTTATTGTTCAAATCACGCAAGGCATAAATTTTAAACGCCCGACCCGGCAAATGAAGCAATTCAAAAACCCCCATTTTGTTTTTCACAGCATAAAAGGGTTTTTCATAACTGATGGCAGAGTCCGGTCGATTGGCAGGATGTAATAAAATCCAAGCGGCCGTATCGGGCAAGCCGGTCTCCGATTCAAATACTTTTCCTCTGCTACTCAATGAATCAAAAAATTAGCCGGACGAAAAAGAAAAACGTATTTAAACTGCCGGATTCCCTACATGAAAATCAACCACGGCCTTTCCCAGACTCAACTGATATGTCGTAGAAGGCAATAACAAGGAATCAGGTATTTCAAGCGTTAAGGTACGTTTATGTGCACTAGCCTTTGTGTTCGCTGATACCAATGGGCTGATTTGAATCTGACTTGCGGCATCTTTGATTTGAATAAACTCATCAAATTCAAACTGAATTTTACCACCCCTAAAGCCCAAAGTAGAATCGGCCACCGAGCGTCGTCTGAGCTGAGGGGCCTTTGTATCACGCGGACCGCCATCGGGTGTCATGATATTTGCGCACGACATCATTCCGACCAAAAAGCCGATCAAAAACAGGCCACGATTCATCAGACGCATCATTTCATTGCAATGATAAGAACTATTCAGGTTGAAATC
>DAIRSC010000193.1:0-4928 GCA_036804585.1 Chitinophagaceae bacterium | reverse complement strand
TGTACCACCATAAGTTCCGCCATTTCCGCCACCACCTGCGCCTGAACCACCTGAACCTCCAGAAAATGCACAACCAAAAACAAAACCACCAGCACACATCCGATATACATAAAAAGGTTCATGCCCGGTATGTAAATCTGCCCTTTGGCATTACTAGGGAAATTGATTTTTAATTTTGGCCAAAGGTTCAATCGGGTGGCTTCACTAATCAGTGTATAAGAGACGGAAATCATGGCATGACTCGCGATGATAGCAGCAAAAGTTGCAATAATTACACCCGGTATGATAAACCAGGTAGGCATCAAATCAAAAAATGCATTGACACCCAATTTTTCGATAGTATCAGGACTTAATTCAAGATCTTTCCGATGAGCAAGCAGATATGCACCTTGCCCAAAATAATTGAGAATGAGACAGGTTTTGACATATATCCAGGACATTCGGATATTGGGCCTTCCGCAGAGACCAAAATCTGAATACAATGCTTCGGCACCGGTTGTACACAAAAATACCGCACCCAATAACCAGAAGCCCCCGGGATAATGAATCAAAAAGTTGAGGGCATTTACCGGATTCAAAGCGCCGAAAATGGTCCAGTCATTGCTCAAATTGCTTACCCCTAAAATGGCCAACATGGTGAACCAAATAAACATGATCGGGCCAAATAATTTACCAATAGAAGAGGTTCCAAATTGCTGCATAAAAAAGAACAGCGAAATAATGACCAAAACCAGTGAGACGATAGTGCTTTGGGGCATATTGTGCAATACAGGCAATTCACGTAAACCTTCTATCGCTGAGGTAATTGAAATAGGTGGGGTGATAATTCCATCAGCCAGCAAACTGGCCCCTCCTATCATGGCAGGGATGACTAACCATTTTTTTCGACGACGCACCAACGCGAAAAGTGCAAATGTGCCCCCTTCTCCTTTATTGTCGGCCCGCAAAACCAGCCACACATATTTTAAGGTCGTCTGAAGGGTAATGGTCCAAAGAATACAGGATAAACTCCCGATGATTAAATCATTGGTAATTGTTCGACCTTTGGTAATTGCGTTAAAAACGTAAAGCGGAGAAGTACCAATGTCTCCGTAAATAATCCCAAGTGCAATCAATAGACCAGCAGCACTGACTCGGGATAGATTAGTATGTGAACTCACAAAAAGTGAAATTTAGTCGGCAAATATATGAAGGGCGCAAACAAAATAAAGCAAATACCCATCAAAATACGCAGCCCCACTTTTTACGAACGAATATATTTATGCAAAAAAAATGTACCCGCCGGTAAAAAGGATAATAGAATTGCAATGATGAATTGTCTGAAGCTCATTAAATCCTTATTTTTTGCCTGCCAAAGCATATAAATAAGTAAAACAAACAAAATACCATGAAAAGAGCCGGTAATTCTGACTGCTTCCGGCAAATTCCAAAAGTATTTTAGGGGCATGGCTACAAAAAGCAGTATCAGAAAAGAAATTCCTTCCAGATGCCCAACGAATAAGAGGTTTCTTCGAAAATTCATACTGTAAAATTAAGCATGTTGCGGGCATTTCCCGGTATAAATGGCAATAATCCGTGAAAGCCCGTGAAATTAGTTTTTAGAAGCACCCTATATTTGCACCCAATTTAAAAAATCTGATGGATAAAAATACCCTGATTGGTTTTGGTTTACTGATGCTCCTCCTGGTCGGTTATATTGTTTACAATCTAAACGCCGAAAAACAATACTTAGCCAAACGGAAAGCCGATTCTATAGCCCAAGCCAAATTAAATCCGCCGCCTGTAACGATTAAAGCAATCGATAGTTCATTGGGGAGTAACGTACAGACTGATTCGTTGAACGATACATTGCAAACCATTCAAGCTGAAACTTTTTATGTGATCGAAAACAAAGATTTACAAATCACCTTCACGAGCAAAGGCGGTGCAGCAAATAATGTTTTTCTTAAATAATTTAAAACTTATGATGGCTTGCCTCTGATTTTATTTTAAGTTAATATTAACTTCATTGATTTGGGATATAAATCAACGGCCGGTATGATGATACATACCAAAGATGAGTATTTCAATGGGGAGATTCGAGCAGATAAGCGGCAAATCGTTTTAAAAGGAAATAACACCAACATCACCTATCAACTTCCGGAATCCGGATGTATGTTAGAAATAAAGGTGGATGCAAAAAGCACTGACAAGTCGGCCCCTGTGAGTTTGCAGTGGAATTCGCAATCTATTATGACTGAAAAGGATGTTGAGAGTCAGCGTATGTATACCCAAGTATGTTACAACCTCGAAAAAGAAGGTTATGATTATTATACCATTAAAGAAAAAGAAGATAAAAATTTTAATGAAGCGGTGAAGTGGTTAAGTTTTAAACAGCACTACTTTAATACCACCTTGATTACCGATCAGAAATTGATTACTTCGGCAAAAATCAGTTCAGATTTAAGCAAGGAAGATACTGCGACACGCAAGCTTTCAGATTTCAGTGCATATATGACCCTATTACCCCAAGACAATTATGGCTTTAAAATGTATATGGGTCCGAATGATTATAAGATTCTAAAAAGTTACCGGATTGAGTTGGAAGAAATCATTCCACTAAGTTATGGCATTTTTGGATTTGTAAAGTATATCAACAAATGGATCATCTTACCCATTTTTAATATGCTGAGTCATGCATTTAGTAGCTATGGGGTTGTTATTTTATTACTTACCTTTATTATTCGTTTATTGATGTCACCATTTACATACAAGAGTTATGTCTCGAGTGTAAAAATGAAAGCATTGAAACCTGAACTGGATGAGTTGCGTGAGAAAATGGGCGAAGACAAGCAAGCTTTTGGCATGGAACAAATGAAGTTATACCGACAAGCAGGAGTCAATCCTCTTGGGGGGTGCTTACCGGCTTTACTGCAACTCCCCGTCTTTTTTGCCTTACTTTCTTTCTTCCCGCATGCCATTGAACTTCGGCAGGAAAAATTCTTATGGGCGAATGATTTATCCACCTATGATAGTATCCTCAACTTACCTTTTACGATTCCTTTTTATGGCGATCACATCAGTTTATTCACCATTCTGTTTGTGATTACCAGTTTATTGATGGCCTTGTACAGTATGAATATGACTGCAGACCAAAACAATCCAATGATGAAGTATTTACCTTTCATTATGCCGGTTATGTTTTTAGGTATATTTAATAAACTACCGGCAGCCCTCACATTCTATTATTTTGTGTCAAATGTCATTACATTAGGATTACAGTTTGTGATTCAACAATGGATTATTGATCCTGAAAAAATTCACGCACAAATTCAGGCAAAGAAAAATGAACCTCCGAAGGAAAACAAATTGATGAAAAAAATGATGGAGATGCAAAAGCAAAATGAAGAGAGAATGAAAAAAGGAAGCAAAAAATAGTGCTTAAAACAATTCTCAAATGATTAAATAAAAAATTTTAGATACTCCATATTTTAGCTTAACTTCGATTACCTATGAAATGTAAGTAATAACTTACTACACAAATTTAAGTTATTGATTGCCTGACGTTCAACCAACCAAATTATGGACGGCTTTGTTTTTTCAAATATTGAAGTAATTCACATCCAAAAACGGCTCCTTTGGGAAGAAGGTGGTATTTTAAGAACTCGAAGAAAAAAGGATATCCGCGCATATATTTCACTAAGGTCTAATGTCAAATGGCAACTAACCTTGAATTTTCTAAAAAGAAACAATAAACTAGAACCTCCATAAAAATGTTACTTAAAAAATATTTTTTCATGGATGATTCAATCTATCCTGAAAAATAACTGTGCCGGATTTCATTTACTGAAATCAAGCATCTCCAAACAAAATCAAAATGTTCTTTTCAAGCTAAAATAAATGAAAGGGACATTCAAATAATTGCATATAACCATTATTAACCTAAATATGAAAAAAATGAATTACCAAAAACTCCACAACCACAACAGGAAAAATGGGTTTTTCAGTTTGGTGTTGACGGCATTGGCCCTTCTAGGATTAAATCTGTATTCCACAGATCTATCGGCTCAATGTTCAGTACCAACAGGAATCTCTGCTTCTCCAACCGGATCCAACGTCACATTTACATGGACCGCAGCCAGCAACGCCAGCTATTACCAAATCCAGTATCGTAAAAAAACACCTACTGGGCCATGGATTAGTGGTACATCTGCGACAACATCCAAAACCATGAACGGCCTTGCCCCATTAACCACTTACGAATACCAAATACAAACTATTTGTACAGGAGGCTTCGGCACAAGTGCTTATTCAGCCATTGCCGAATTCACTACTCTGCAAAAATGCCCAACACCTGCCATCACCGGAATCAGCGGATTAAGCTCTACCGGTGTCAGCGTTAGCTGGAATGCTCCTGGTGCATGGTATGCAACCCGCCATCGACTATCTCCATCCGGTTCATGGATAAATGGTACTCAAACCAATTCCATAAAAACGATTGGAGGTTTAACACCAAATACCCTTTACGATTTTCAGGTAGCTTCTTATTGTGCGAACGATCCAGTTCCAAGTAATTGGTCTGCTACCACAACATTCAAAACGCTTTGTTCCTCTTATAGTCTTGTCACTCAAAATGAAACATCCTGCAACTCATATCTCTGGAGTGTAAACGGTATGACTTATACCCAATCCGGCTCTCATATCGATACTACCAATTGTGTCATCACTTTATTAAATTTGACTATCAACAATAGTAATACCGGATTTAGTTCTGAAACTGCCTGTGATACTTATACTTGGAATGGCAACAGTTATAGTACGAGTGGTTCGTATATAGGTACTTTCACCAATGCAGCAGGTTGTGATTCAGTACATACGTTGAATTTAACCATCCATTACAGCAATACAGGGAGTAGTAATCATACGGCTTGTGATGCAACTACAGTAGG
>DAIRSC010000192.1:0-4947 GCA_036804585.1 Chitinophagaceae bacterium | reverse complement strand
GAAAATTACTCCATCATGTACTGGAATCAACTATTTTCACGTTAATCAGCAAGCCTTAAATAGGCGGTTTGGGATATACAAACTTTTTAATAGTCCGATCTCACCCAGACAGTTCATTCATTTTAATCATGGCCGTTGGGGAACACTATAAATTCGGATCAATATTTTTAATAGGCAGACGTACCGTTTTGATGCGATAATAATCAGCCTGATCAAATCCATTGACACAGGTATTTAAACAGGGTGCATAACCATTGATGGTATAAGTCATCAGTACCTCACCGGCTGCATTCAGAGTATGTGGATGAATGATAGCCTGTCGACATGCCGGACTTACATTGCCCATCAAATCTCCCACCGTATAAATGGTTTTATAATTCTGAAAAGGTCCCCATGGATCCTGGGCAACCTGACCATAAATCGTTCGTCCCTTATTACAAGCAAATCCGCTTTCCTGAGTAATAAGTAAATACTTATTTTTTACCTGACGCACACAAGCATTCTCAGCAGGAATACTCGCAATTGTGCTTGCACTGGAAGGTGGATTAAGCCATGTTCCATCCGAATAATACAACCAGGTATCATGAATATTGTTCATCGGAAAACGTGCCAAAGTCATGATATTTATCGAATTCATATTTGGCGATTTTAATCCATATACATAGCAGAAACCTTCGGCAGTATCAGCCATGACACTATAACCATAATAATGTTGCGCTTGCGACATTGAATCAATCCGAACGATTTGCAAAGTTGGCATCAGTGCTTTCGCTATATAGGTTTTGGTGGAGGATGATCCCAATTTGCGAGCGAAAATGTAAACGGTATCCATAAACTGGTATCCATGGAGTGGTTCAAACCAGGTATTGGTTTCATTGGAAGGAATCCAATCTCCCGAATTGTTGACGACATTTACCTGTCCGGAAATTTGCTGAAGCATGGCGGCATTATGTACATTCGGACTACAGGCAATGGTTCCGTCTGCGGCATTATAATCATTCAAGTGAGTGGATTGGAATATCCATAGGATTTGGCCGTTATTTAAAACAATGGATTTGGCGTCCATACCTGCGATTATACCCTGTGTTTGACGAAATAATTGTAAAGCGCTGCTGTCCATGTAGCAAGGTTTGTCTGGTGGCGTGGGTGTCATCCCTGAACGTTTGCAGGAGGAGAAAAACAGAACCACACACAAGCTGAAAAGAATACATCGCTTCATCATGTAAAATTAAGTGTTCCAAAAGAAAAATAATGTTTTTTTGCAGAATGAGAGCCCGTGATTTGCGTGATTGTTTTGTCAATCAACTACTTGATTTTTATGAAGCTGGCGAAGCAGAAGCTATTTTTCTAAAAATCGCTGACCATCTGACCGGTTTGTATGGAACTAGCCTGCTAACGACCAATCCGGAAATGAATGAGGCTGAGTGTTTATCCTACATTACTGATTTAAAACAATACCGACCTGTGCAACAATGTATTGGATATGAGTGGTTTGGTTCATTGAAAATATTTGTCAATGAACATGTATTGATTCCACGTCCTGAAACACAAGAATTGGTTCAATGGATCATTCATGATCATCCCGGATTTCATGAATGTATTTTAGATATTGGAACCGGGAGTGGATGCATCGCGTTGGCATTAAAAAAAACGCTCCCCGCTTCAGAAATAGTAGCGTGGGATTTATCCACAGAAGCATTGTTAATTGCAGAAAGGAATGCGAATACACATCAGTTAAACATTTCCTTTGCTCAAAAAGATATTTTGAGTTTAACCGATTTGGGTGTACCGGCCAGAATCATCGTCTCAAATCCTCCTTATATCCTCCCAACTGAAGCCAGCGAAATGAAGTCGAATGTGCTCAATTGGGAACCCCATCTTGCCCTGTTTGTTGAACAAGATGATCCGCTACAGTTTTATAAATGTATTGTGGGTCTGGCCGATCAATCACCTTATTGCGCAATCGTTTATTTTGAAACCAGTGCCGCTTACCATGAGTCATTATGTGATTGGATTTTAGCACAAGGACATACCCTGGAATCTCGGAAAGATATGTATGAACTACCAAGGATGTTACGTGTAAATCTTAAACCCAAATTTTGCGGTTGTGCATAGCCGAGTACAAAAAATAATTAAATGCTTTGGATCATACCGATTACATAATCATAATCGTCCAATTTCGTCTTTGACTCAATGTACTAAATTCATTTAGCATCGGTATTTACCACTTCACAACTCAAATAGTCCTTGAACTATTAAGGGGCTGCTGGTTAATGTGAAAGCATTTGATATCATTGCATTTTGGTGTGAATTGTGCTTATTTAAATGCACGGTAATTTTTTATATCTCTTCAATAAGTATGCAGTTCATTTCTTAAATTTCACTTCTCACCGGCATCTTCAACTTTGGCGTCATCGTCTAAGGGTTCGCAAGTGCGGGACTATCCCTTGAATGCTTCCTTAAATTTGAAGCGCTAGTGAGATAACCAACAACCACGATTTATCGTTGGAATTGGTATAATGGACCTTAGTAAGATTTTCTATTACCGAAGTGATATCTGTAATAGACCAATGTTCTTGATCGAAACAACTATCATATCGGTATTTGCTCTCGTCCTGAGGACGAGATATGATTTGGTCTATCTACCAATTCACATTGGCATAATTCAGGGTTCACGAGCAAAGCCTATAGTGGTTTTGTTTACAGTAGCCTCCTACCTTGCTTGCTATTGCAAATTCTCGGTTCAAAAGAAACCCGAACATATAAGTTCGGGCTTCTGATTACAACCACTCAAAACGGACTATCGCTTCTTATTTCTCAACTGATAGTTGGTACTTTTTGTTGCTTTTTGCAGGTACTTAATTTCCTCAGCGGGCATCGCTTCAACATCTTTAATCTGACTATCATAAGATGCATTGGTGGATTCTACTTTCTGCAATTCCGGTGATTTAGAAACCAAATGAGATTTTTGTTTGATATACGCATTATTTTCCTGAACCATTTTTCGGGCTTCCTGATAGTTTCCTTTGTCCACTTCTTTCATAGCCATTTCTAATCTTTCATTCGATTCATATAAAGTCACTTGTGAGGCTACCCATTCACTAAAACTTCGGTTATAGGTATAGTTATCAGTTGTAAATTCACAACGATTTTCCTGATTCATGCGTTTCTGACGGCCGGTTTCAGGCTCTATAAAACTCAATGAAGAAGTAAATCGTAGTGGCAGATTCACGCCATTACGAACGCGGTACCGAACAAGTACACCTTTGGTTTCTCCTGCCATCACATCATGGAATCGAATGGTCAGGACTCGGCCAATTTGTTCGAATCGATATCCAAATACCTTTTCAACATTCACTTCGTCTGGCAAGGTAATTTTCAGTTCGGTTCTTTGTGCTAACACATCCATCAAACCATTTAACTCTTTTTGAAATATCCCGGCTACATCTTGCGGGTTACTGATAAAGTAATAATTCCCGGATCCGTTCTCAGCCATGGCTGTCATTAAATCCTCATTGTAATCGTTGCCTACACCAAAAGTAGAAATAGAAATTCCGTTTTCTTTGATTTTATTCCGAACAAGACGTTCAATTTCGGTAGAGTTTGTTATCCCTTCATTGGCCAAACCATCGCTCAGTAGAAGAACCCGGTTGACATAAGTTGGGTTGTAAAATTTACGCACTTCTTCATAACCTTTTAGCGCACCGCCCATGAGGTTTGTACCTCCTCTGTCAGTAATCCGATCAATTAAATTTTTAATATTTTGTTTATTGGTTACCCTTACAGCAGGTTGTAACACATCAATCTGACTATCATAAATCACAATGGACAAATGATCTTCCGGCCCCATCTTATCAACAATATGTTTAGCAGCTTGACGGGCATTTCGGATTTTGTCGCCGGCCATAGATCCACTGCGGTCAATAACCACGGATAAATTTAATGGCAATCGGACTTGGTTTCCGTTGATGGGATATTGTTGGGCATTTACTTCGGCATAAAAGTGTCCTATGCCTTGACTGTTGGTGTAAAAGTCGTTTTCAAATGAGGTAGAAAGAGATAAAAGCCCTTTTGATGATTCCTGTTTACCGGTAGAACCATATGTTACTTTCTCATCCGGATACAGGCTTTCAGTACCTGTTTGTTTGCGAAAAGCTGATAAAAAAAGAATGCCGATGATGGCGATAAATCCTGTTAAAGGAATGGCGATACGAGATTTCATGTGATACGATTTAATTGTAAAAGTTGAACATGAGATGAGGGTAACAACATTTTTCCATATTAAAAGCACTGATTTTTTTTTCTTAACATTTTAGCAAGCAAATTTGTAGCGGAGCATATTGCATGAAAATAGTTCGCATCATAGGAGGAGAAAGTACCGGCAAAAGTGCACTGTCAAAGGATTTGCATCAGCATTTTGGCGGTGTATTGGTCGAAGAACAAGCGAGGAAGTATTTACATGTCCTGCAAAGACCCTAAGAAAAAAAGGATGTCGTTGAAATTGCCCATCAGCAACTTTCTCAGGAAAATAAGGCTATACGATCGAATGAGCCATGGGTATTTTGCGATACTGATTTACATGTCATTCAGGTGTGGATGGAATTTAAATATGCTGATTGTCCACGGAAATTTTTAGATCATCTTGCCTTTCAACATACGGATATTTTTTTACTATGCTCACCCGTTTTGCCCTGGGAAGATGACCCTCTGAGAGAACATCCGATTTTGGAAGATCGCTTTTTTTTTTATACCTGGTATTTACATTTAATTTCTTCACAAAGCAGACCTCACCTCATTGTTCGTGGACAAGGCGCTGAAAGAACCCAATCGGCCATTACGTTTTTAAATAAAATGGATAGTACGCTTTAATCTAAATGGGCTGCTGTTTAATTTGAAAGTATTTGATATCAGTACATTCAGGGGTGAATTTCGCTTTTTTAAATGCAC
>DAIRSC010000191.1:0-4959 GCA_036804585.1 Chitinophagaceae bacterium | reverse complement strand
CCCCTTCCAAGATATACGGAGGCTTCATTGGTTAAAAAATTGGAAGAATTGGGCTTCGGCCGTCCTTCAACTTATGCACCTACCATCAGCACCATCCAAAATAGAAATTATGTTGTAAAAAAGGATAAGGAAGGAGTTCAAAGAAATTATCAGGTATTGGTACTTGAAAAAGATCAAATTGAAACCAAGCAGCTTACCGAAAATACCGGAGCTGAAAAATCGAAATTGTTTCCAACGGATTTGGGCAATGTGGTGACCGATTTCCTGAAAAAGCATTTTACCCAGGTGATGGATTATCAGTTTACGGCCACCATTGAAAACGAATTTGATGAGATTGCCCAAGGGCAAAAAGACTGGAGCAAAATGTTAGGCACTTTTTATAAGCCTTTTCATCAGTTGGTAGAAACCACCATGGATACTGCTGAACGAGCTTCGGGCGAACGTGAATTGGGTATAGATCCGGATAGTGGTAAAAAAGTCATTGCCAGAATTGGTCGCTTTGGACCCATGATACAAATCGGGCATGTGGATGATGAGGAAAAACCTCGTTTTGCAACGCTGCGCCCAAGCCAGAGTATTGAAACGATTACTTTCGAGGAGGCTATGGAGTTGTTTAAATTACCAAATGTTTTAGGACAATATGAAGGTTTGGAAGTATTGGTAAATGTGGGGCGATTTGGACCGTATGTGAAATTTGGTGAGCAATTTATTTCATTGGCAAAAGGGGAGGACCCATTGAGTGTGACTATGGAAAGAGCCATCGAAGTCATTAAAGCCAAGCAAGAAGATGATGCCCCAATTGCTTTTTATGAAGATAAACCTGTTACTAAAGGCAAAGGTCGATTTGGTCCGTTTATTAAGTGGAATGATTTGTTCATCAATATTCCAAAAGCCTATGATTTTGACTTTCTGAGTCCATCGCAATGTGAAGAGTTGATTCAGAAAAAGATGGAGAAAGAGGCCAATCGATTTATACTTCAATTTCCTGAAGAAAAGATTTCAGTTGAAAACGGTCGATGGGGACCATTCATTAAATTCAATAAAAAAATGCTGAAACTGGGACCTAAACCGGAAGGGGGCAAATTTACGCCTGAAGAAGCGGCCTTGTTGGGATTGGATGATATTAAAAAAATGATTGAAGCACAGGTGCCTGGTGCATTTGAAAAGAAAGTCAAAAAGGCGGCAGTCAAAAAGGCCGTAGCTAAAAAAGCTGCGCCTAAAAAAGCGAAGTCAACTGCAGCTAAATAATTATTCAATTTTTTTGGGATGAATACTTATCGCGAAAAAGAAGTGGAAAGAAGAAATCAAGGGCACTTACAATTCCGGTCAGGACTGGATTTAGCCATGGGGGTCTTGTACGTAATCATTCCTGCATATGCCATGGCCTTGCCTTATTTGGTGGAAGAATATGGAAAAACGGTGGTTTATACCATATGTAGTTTGTTTGCAGTTTACGGGCTTATGCGTATTGGTCGGGGTTGGATGGCCATGCGAAAATTAATGCAAAGGCGAAAACAGGGGTCTTAGCACATTCATGACGTTTTAGAACCGTATTCTACACATTTGTTACTCAAAAGCTTTTCCTTAACTTTGGGTAAATAATTTGTATGAGATCAATACTTGTATTTTGTTTCGTTATGTTGGGCTATTATGCATCTGCGCAATGTAGTTTTAATATCAACACACAAATGGCACCGGTTTTATGTCATGGTGAATCAAACGGTATCCTTGTCGTGAATGTTTCGCCTGTCGGTACTTATAACTTTCAGCTTGGAAGTGGTGCTTTACAATCAAACAATATTTTTTCCGGGTTAAATGCCGGAAGTTATTGGGTGAAAGTACAAGATCCAACATTGAATTGTACCGATAGTGTTTTGGTCGCAGTTACCGAGCCGAATCCTTTGGTGATTTCCGCAGCATCCAGCACCAATAATTGTAATCAATCAGGAAGTATCCAATTAAATACCAATGGAGGCAACACAACATTCACGTACGAGTTTCGTGAATTAGGTGCAACATCTTGGAACACTGCATCGGGAAGTACAATTAGCTCATTGGATGTTGGGTTGAGTTATGAATTTCAATGCATTGACAATAATGGCTGTTACTCCAACTTACTGGATACTTTCATAGAAGCGTATACTACAGTTATCAGTTCTTCATTTTCGTGCACTGGAGGGGGACAATTCATACTGAGTAGTAATAATTCTAACACGCCTATCACTCATTCAATATCTCCGGCGTATGGTACTTTTACTAATCCAAATCAAATAGATGGTTTGGCTGTCGGTACTTACACAGTTACAAGCACAGATGCATCCGGTTGTTCATGGACCAACGCTTATCCCATGGGGAATCAGAATATTACCAAAGTTGTCAGTTTTCCGACTTGTATGAATTCGAATGGTAACATTTATCTTGCTGTGGTAGGTACGGCACCCATCAATTATACCCTAAACGGTGTCAATTCCGGTACAGGGAATTCCATCAATTTTTCCAATCTGGCCTCAGGAACTTACACCATTCAGGTGTCCGACGCGGCAGGTTGCAGTACGGCCTTGATAGTTCCTTTGCCCAATGCTTATCTGCCTTCCACAAGTTCTCTTAGTCAAACATCCTGCGGACCCGTTTATATCAATGGATTGCCTTATAGCAGTACAGGTGTTTACACACAAACATTAACCAACGCAATAGGCTGCGACAGTATCCTAACCCTCAATCTGACCATTTACTATCCACCAAGCAATCTGGTTAATCAAAATGGAAATTCTTTAAGTGCAGTTGCTTCCGGGGTTGCGTATCAGTGGATGAGTTGTAATCCTTTTCAAATTATTTCCGGGGCGAATAGTCAAACCTTTTTACCGACTCAAAATGGTCAGTATGCAGTAATCCTCACACAGAATAATTGCTCCGATACATCCACTTGTTATGCAGTGAATGGTTTAACCGTGAATGATTTCGATGATCAAGCCATCTTACAAATTTATCCCAATCCTTCATCGGGTGAATTGCAAATACGTGTTCTTCAAAGCATTCAGCCCAATGCAATGGTTGAGCTGAGAGATATTCAGGGAAGATTCATACAGGCTTGGGAACTTCCTCTCAATGGTTTATTCAGTCAACAAATTCATGGATTAAATCCAGGTATGTATTTTATTGCCATTCGCAATGGTCAGCAATCCTATGTTGAAAAATGGAGGATTGAATAATTCGCTTTGTTTTGATTCTTAAATCATCTTTAGGCAGCTAAGAAATAGTTTTTTCAACAACCGCATTCGTTACTATTCACACTGTGTGTATTAAATATTATGAGTAGAAGGCCTTTCGTTGTAATATTAACCCCTTAATAAGGGCTTGGTTTGCATTGTTTTCGTGAGAAATCCTGTACGATTAAGCATGAAATATTAAATATATCATATGAAAAAAACTTTAAGCACATGGTTGCTTGCCGGTGTTTTAATTCCCGGTTCTGTATTGGCCGGAGGATTTAAAATTGCTTTGCAAGGTCAAAAACAAATTGGAATGGTGCATACCGGCGTCGGATTTTCCCAAGATGCAGCAACAGTATACTTTAATCCGGCAGGAATGGGTTTTGCCCGCAGCGGAATCAGTGCCGGGGTAAACTTATTAATGCCATCCACCTCATTTCTGGATGCCAATACCAATCAAATTACCAATTCAACCTCACAAGTATTTACACCCTTGTCGCTGTTTGGCAATGTTGCATTGAATAAGAAGGTTAATTTTGGACTTGGCGTTTACACGCCTTATGGAAGTGGAATTATGTACCCGGCCAATTGGACTGGGCGTTATATTTTAAATCGTATTGACTTAAAGGTTGTTTACATTCAACCGACCTTATCCGTTAAACTGAGTGAAAAATTTTCCATCGGAGCAGGTTTTATTTACTCTCAAGGTCATGTTGGTCTGGAACGTGATTTGCCATTGAGTAGTAATCAGGGTAATACAACGGCTAGTGTCAAACTAGATGGTCGGGCATCAGGAATTGGTTTTAATGCCGGAGCTTATTTTAAAGTCAGTGAGCGTTTTAGTATCGGTATGGCTTATCACTCAAAAGTAAATATGGAAGTCGAAAAGGGCGATGCCACATTTAATGATGTACCAATGGCTCTATCTTCTTCTTTTCCTGAAGCAAATTATTTCAGTTCTGAATTGCCATTACCCTCTGAAATTGCCGCAGGGTTTTCATACAAACTCACCAGTAGATTAACTGCTGCTGTTGATTTTAATCTTACATTTTGGAAGTCGTTTGATACATTGTCATTCGATTATCAAACAAACTCTGCAGCATTGGCAGACAGTAAGTCGCCACGTTTATACGAAAATGCTTCGGCGATTCGGTTAGGGTTTCAATATCTGGCTTCGGAAGGATTACAATTAAGGGCAGGTGCTTTTTATGATCAGACTCCTGTAAAAGATGGTTATGTTGCTCCTGAATTACCTGATAATAATAAAGTTGGCTTGACATTAGGAGCAAGTGCGCGATTACATGATAAATTGGTTCTGGACTTAAGCCTGTTATACGAAGATGTCCCGGAAAGGAATCAAACCAACAAAGAAACAGGTTTAGCAGGTACTTTTCAAACAAGGGTATTCTCACCAGGTGTTGGCCTGACTTATTTATTTGGGAAATCAAACAAAAGAAAAAATTATTAATTCAAACAATCATCATTCATAAGAGACATTCATTGAATCCCTCAATGATGACATAAAAATACTTTTCATGAAAAACAATCAACGAATTCTGGCTTTTCTTGGGGCTTCTATTCTTCTCGGAAGTTGTCAGACCGATTTAGTCGAAAAAGATATTAAAAAAGGGAATGCAGACTTTACCCGATACGTGGCAGTAGGTAACTCACTCACTGGCGGATATGCAGATGGCGGACTTTCGCTAAAAGGACAATTGCATTCATATCATGTGATGCTTGACGAACTATT
>DAIRSC010000190.1:0-4973 GCA_036804585.1 Chitinophagaceae bacterium | reverse complement strand
TTTATTTTAAGGACTAAAAAAGACTAAAACTCTTCTTTCGTTGGCTTCATGTTGAAAAAGTATTTGACATCAGTACATTCTGGGGTGAATTTCGCTTTTTTAAACACACGGCAATTTGTCAAATCACTTCAAGAAGCTTGCAATTCATTTCTTAATTTTCTCTTCTCACCGTCATCTTCAAAGTTGGCCTCATCGTCCAAAGGGCTGCCCCGTATGTAAAGGGATATCCCTTGAACGCTTCCTTAAATTTGAAGCGCCAGTGAGATAACCAGAAGCCCCTTAACAAATCTGATGGAATATGTCCTACAGGATAAGGCTAAAATAACAGAAACCCATCTTTCGACGGGTTTCTGATTGAAAAAGTCACATAAATAACCTACTAACTACGAAATTAAATGCAGATTGTAAATTGCAACTTACAAATGAGTATTTGGTACCTCCCATTGAGTATTTGGCACTTCCCAATGAGTATTTGGTAGTTCCCAATGAGTATTTGGTAAAATTGAACTCTCTCGTGAGATTCTATTTGTGACCATTCTTATCAACTTAAAGTGAGATCCATACCCCGAGAAATGAATAAAATGACCATTTGCCATCAAATTTCTGCTAAACTGTTCCGATTTTTAAGAGCTCGCAAGAAACCGGATACGATGACTAAAAACAAAATTGAATTCGGTTTTTTAACTTTAAACCGATGAAATTTTTGTTGAAAATTTTTCCGGGTTACAACGTTAACTTTCCCTAAAATCAAAAAAAACACTGATTAAAATAAGAGTTTCTGTTATCAATTAACCTGAATAATGGATATTTGAAGTTCGTAAACTTTGAGGGCTTGAAACCAAACCCACTAAACTGAAATCGTAAAATTGGCGTTTTAGTTCATTTTTGATAGCTATATCATTGATCATACTTGAGGCTGCCGTTTAACGTGAAAGCAAATGATATCATTAAATTTTGGTGTGAATTGTGCCTATTTAAATGCTTGGTAATTTTTCATATCTCTTCAATAAGCTTGCAGTTCATTTCTTGATTTTTACTTCTCACTGGCATCTTCAACTTTGGCGTCATCGTTCAAGGGCTGTCCTGCATGTGCGTGACTACCCCTCAAACGCTTCCTTGAATTTGAAGCGCCTATGAGATAACCGGCAGCCCCTATTTAATCTTGATGATAAAGGGAATTGTTTGCGTGTTCAGGATAATTATGTACCCTCATGGGGGATTGATTTGTTGAAGAATATTTTGAGTTTACAAATAGCATAACAGACCCTCATTCTACGCCTTATCAAAAAAATAGAAACAAACATTTATGGAAATACCCCCTTGTCATACTCTTAGGCGCAAATTAAGCAATCCATTTTAAACCTAAAATCTTGAATTTTTTCTATTGAATCATCACATACTTTTGACTTCTCTGCATTTTAATATGAAATGGAACTTTATTGTTATCCTTCTTTTGGCTGCCAAGCAAGCCGCGGCGCAGTGCGAAGCTGTGCTTCCCTTTAAAGAGTCCTCTGTGACGGATATTCAGGATGTTTATCAGTTTAAGTTTCTGAGCAAGAATCCACAAAATAAACTAGATACACTTGTGTATCAATTAATGCATCCGGGAATAGTGATAGATAGCAACTATTATGATTGGAATAATTTGTCACCTCAAATCCGACCAGTGGTGGATCGAATCAAGATGTTAGAGATTGTGAATGATATAGGCGCTATGCGTAGTAAAGAAGCATTTTTGTTGTTGAATTTAAGTTATATGATTCCATTTAAAATGCAAGACGATATGAATCTTTTTACAAATCTTTGTTATACGCTTACCGAATACGGCAGTGCTAAGGCATTGAATCGCTATTTTTTAAATAATGCGGTGAGTACAAAATTGGGGCAGATTGAATTTAAACAAGCGGTCATCCTTAAATCAAAACCCATGCGCCTCAAAATGTTTAAAGGCATTACGTATTGTAAGCCTTTACAAGGGGATGCCCGAGTCCTGTATGAGATGTCGCGGGAAGATCCGAAGCCATATGACGATGCCGTCGAAGCAATTTTTGCAAAGTACATGAATAAACATACGTCGATGAAAAGCTACTTCCCCATTGATTCTATCACGCTGGAAGTGTATCAATTGCCTTTTTTTGTAGATGCAATATGGGACAATTGCGTACCGAAAGTTGAATCTTCCAATGGGGTCAATCAGCTCAGATTGGGCGTAATTTTTAATGTACACAAAGAAAGCGTTACGGAACCAACTTATATTCAACGCGTATATATCATCAATAATAGTCTGGCAAAAGGTCAGATATTAGTGGATAAAGTGTTTGATCCGAATTTTGTATCACGAACGAGAAAACAATGCGAAGGTTATGATGATTAAGTGGATAATCATTGGGTTATTATGTATGGGTTTGAAGAATCTTCAAGCTCAAAAATTGGCAACTGGTTTGATTCACTTGAGCGATTCAACCGCAGCGCAGTTTAAAGACATCAATGAATTGTACTTTTTGCATCAGGCATCGTATCATACATTGCAAAAGCTGGTCCGTAAACTCTCTATGACATGCTCTCAGCAAAAAGCCAACGCCATCATAGAACAGATAGCCAAACAAAGAACACAGGTATCCGCAGTTGTATTGAGTTTGGATTATTACTTTAAACGGGAACCACCTATGGCAGGAAGCAATGTGGAACATGTTTTGGCGCTATTATCTGAAAGCCCTGCGTATCACCTGGTAAATCAATATTGGTTTTCTAATAGTATAGATAAAAACTTACCAACGGCTGATTATAAAAAGAAAATTCAAGATACCCTGAGAATGGTCTATAACTATGGTGCATTCTACTATCTGTCGAAAGAAGACTCTGCCTATATCGCCCGTATGAAAAAAGTAAATGTCGATGATATGGATGTTGAAATCGAGGACCTCATTGAGCAGTATTTAGGTGAGCAAACAAGTCCATTCAGATATGATGTGAAAGCATTGGTGAAGGATATTGAACAAGTAAAATATGTGGTAGCTACCCAGCATGATGGTTGTGTAGCCAAAACAATGCAATTGCCTAATTGGGATCAAATAGGTGTGGTATTTGTAAAAGGAAAAGATACGGTAGAGCGAGTGTATACCATTCAATACGGGATGTTTAAAATGATTCGATTGGGCAAACGCATTTGGTTTCCATTAAAAAGCAAACCGGATATAATGTTTTATAAGGGCGTAGGGTACGGGTTGCATTTTATCCAGAAGACCCGAGCATTGTGCGAACAAAGTACAATCAGGCATGAAGAGAACATGAAAAAAACCGAATGAAGTTTATGAAGGGATATATAAATTTAAAATTCGGAATATTCTTATTAGTATGCTTATGTATTGTCTGTAACATTGCAGCTCAACAATGTGGTTATGAACATCATGGAGCAATATTGCTCAATATTATAGATGCGAATACGCAGCAACCCATACGCGGACTCAAAGTCAATTTGAGTTATACCGATGGTACTCATGTGCAATCAGTGGGCAAAACATCCTACGACGACGCAAAAGATAAAACATGTATAGAGGAATTTTTATTTTGGGAGAATCAATCCAACCATATCAAAAAGGAAGCATGTGCGTATACATATCTGTATCGGCAAGTATTTCCAAACGCGGGCAATCATTACATCTGCATCGTCCCAACGCGTCAAGGACTCATGGCCACAAGTCGATTAGCCTATCATGAAGGTTATACGAAATCAGAATGGGTACCTAATTCGGAACCCAAATTTGATTCGACATCGAACATGTTTTTTATGTATATCCATATTGTAGATGATCGGAAACATAAAAAGAATGTTGCTTATGCCAGTCAGCTACTTCGTATTCCACTCGCAGCTGTCATCGATATATGTGCAAGCAATTTGGATGGAGATGATGGGGAGTTAAGAAATGGTCAAAAACTCAATCCCATACAGGTTGTCCTTAAAGCCAATGATCCATCGTACAAAGCCACTATAGAGCATAGTGCTTTTGATCGGTATATTATACCTTATTATCATTCGGGGCAAGTTTTAGGTCGAGGATTTGAAGAAAGTCATACCGTAGTTCAGCTTCAAAAAATAGAATTGTATGACGAAAAAACATTGCAACTACTACAAACCATCACTGAGCCAAGGCAGAAGAAACTTTCTTGGAGAACGGGCGCAATTGCATTTGCGAATTTTTATCGTGAAGAAGAACCTTACAAAAAAGGATTTAGGATACCTGCTGATTTGACAGGCAAAGAAATACGGGAAAATCAACGTTTTGTCTATTATAAATGGAATACATCAACCAAACTCTATGAATTGGATACCCTCTTGAATTCCAAATACTATACCCGATTTGATGGTAATACAGGGCGTATGTTTGCCACTGAATTTGAAGAGAAAGATGATGTCAAGATTTCTTATCATTACGAATTGAATGATCGAAAATGGATATTGTTAGATACTGAACGACATGAAAATCCGAAACCCATTCATCCTATCATATCGAATGCTATTGTAGAAAAGAAAGCGAAGTGTTATCTTGACAAGACCTATAGTCTAAAGCCCGTTCAGTATTTTAAAGATGAAAAGGAGAAGTTGATTATCGATACGTTTTGGCTCGGAAATTACGGCAATAAAACAGCAAAAATTACTGTAGTGCAAAATTCTCATTTTAAAATACCAGAAGAGATTTTACCCAATCAAAAACTACCCATCGTGTATCAGCGAAAGTTTATTTCAGACGATAGATTAGGGAATAAATTGTACATCGTACCCACACCATTTATTTCTGTAGATGATGGTTTTGTTATAAAATACGACAACGGAGAAACCCTGACGGGGTCAATTAATTACATGATTGTAGACAATCTTGCAATGATTAATCAATTGCCAGACGGGAGCTTGAATATCCATATTGAAAATGGAGGAAATAAGAAAAAAATCATTCATACTTTTCCTAGTGGTTTTC